>JANOBN010000609.1:0-10268 GCA_031411675.1 Bacteroidota bacterium
ACGAGGTGCATGTCCGAATTGCACATCGCCAATATCTTTGATGTAAACAGGCATTCCGTTCTGCTTGGTAACTATGATGTTTTCAATATCGCTGAAGGATGAAATAATTCCTTCTCCTCTGATGAAATAAATATTAGGGCCTTTATCAATATAACTTCCTCCTGTGTTTTCGTTGTTTTTGGAAAGTGCATCGTACACATCGAGCAAGGAAATTTTCATGCTGATTAATTTCTGCGGGTTAACCGCTACTTCATATTGTTTCAGGTAACCGCCAAAACTACTAACGTCAACAACACCCTGCACGCCTAATAATTGTCTTCGTACAATCCAATCCTGAAAAGTGCGCAGGTCCATTACGTTATATTTTTTTTCGAATCCGGGTTTGAGAGCCAGTGTGTACTGGTAAATTTCTCCAAGCCCAGTGGTAGCAGGATTTATTTCCGGAGCTCCATAACCTTGCGGAATTTCACTTTCCGCCAATTTGATTCTTTCTGCTACTAACAAACGTGCTTCGTATTGTGGAACATCATCTTTAAACACGATAGTTATTACCGATAATCCACTACGTGAAATACTACGCAACTCCACCAGGTCGGGCAGGGACTTAAATTGTGCTTCCAGCGGATAGGTTATAAATTGCTCTACTTCCTGTGTTGCAAGGTTGGCAGCATTCGTGGTAACTACAATCTGGTTGTTGGTTACATCCGGTAATGCATCAATTGATAGTTGGGTAACGGAATAAATTCCCCAGCCTATAAATATCAGCAACAAAACTCCGGTAATGAGCTTGTTTTGAACAGAGAATTTAATGATGCGAGTTATCATCGTTAATTAATTTTTTTGATTAACCAATTAATATAAACACCACCAATGCCAGCAGGGTAACTGCACATTGATAGTATAATGTATACACATGAAAAATATCAGGCGATTCGTGGCGGCTGCCAAACCGAATTTGAAATATCTGTTTCGTGTAAACAGTATTGTTCGATAAAAAAAGATGCTTTGTTTTCTTTTATAGAGATATTCAAATCATCAATGTAAGTAAAATACTGAACCGTGTTTTGTGAATGATTGCAGCAATTGGGACCATGTTTTAACGGAAGTTTTTCATGATTGTGCTGATTGTTGCCTTTGTCTTCACAACAATAGTGCTCGTGAAGGAAATTTATAAATGAAATACTTTCAGTTTTCTGATGCTCATAAAAATGCGAAATCAAATCAGGTACTTTGCACATTTCGGGAATGAATGTGCTGCCTGACAGAATTTGTAAAATCATAAAAATAGAAACCGTAAATTTCATCGGAGGCTAAATTACAGAATTGGATAATGTAATTTGCCTTTTTTCAACTTTCTTTAAGGTACCTATGTTGGCTGCTGGCAGAATTGCTGTGTTGCTAAACAAAGGTTCCCTGATTTTGAGTATGTTTAGTATGCCGCCTGAAACAAACTTATCTGCATTACCTGAAAAAACATCAGAATTTGATAAGTGTGGTTGCTGTGAACTGTATGCCATCAGAATAGTTGACAAAATAAAATCCCGATACTAATTTTGAGGTGTCAAAAGATGTTATGCCATCTGCTGTTTGTTGCATAAGCATTACTTTTCCTGATAAATCACACAGTGTGGCTGTTCCGTTTCTGATCGTTCCTTTAAGAATAATGTAGTCTTCAAATGGATTGGGATAAGCTTGCAATCCATTTTTCGCAGACGTTTCATTAACACCAATTGTTGTGCATAAGGTGGTAACCGTCATACCGGACCCCGTTATGGTAGCAGCAGACGTGTAGGAACCCCCTGAACCAACAATTGTAGTAGTAGCAGAGGATGGCATCAAGATGGAATTTACAATGGTGCCTGTACCGGCATCATGACATCCGCTGTTACCCATTGAATCTGTTTTAATTAAATATATATTACGACCTGCCCCGAAACTTTCTTCAGCGGCACTAATTAAATATCCCTCATCACTTGTTTGAAGTATGCAACTTTGAAATTCATAGCCGTTTCCACCATATGACCTTGTCCAGAGGGTATCGCCGCTTGCATCTGTTTTAATCAGATACAGATCACTGTTCACACCAAAACTGAACGATTGTCCCAGTACTATAAAACCATTGTCAGAAGTCTGACGAAAGGAAAAGCCACTATCCCAATTAGTGCCTCCGTATACTTTAGTCCAGAGAACATTACCATTAATGTCAAGCTTCATTAAATAGCTGTCGTAGCTGCCGGCGCCAAAACTGCTGGTAACACCTGTTAACATGTATTCGCCATTATCGAATTGTCGAATTGAAAAACCATAATCGCCCTGTGGGCCGCCATAAGTTCTTGTCCACAACGTATCACCGGTAGCGTTTGTTTTCACCACATATATATCTTCATTTCCTGCACCAAAGCTAAGAGTAGTTCCTGTTAATATATATCCGCCATCTTGCGTTTGTTGCACAAAGTTTCCATCATCTTCCATTGCGCCTCCATAGTATCTTGTCCACAACGTGTCGCCGTTCGCATCTGTTTTAATAAGATATGCATTATAATTACCGGCACCTGCAATCGTTGAACTGGAAGTAAGTAAATAGCCCCCATCATTAGTTTGAAGTACATTGTTGCCAATGTCTTCACCTGCCGATGCATATTTTTTCGACCACATAACATTTCCACTCAGATCTGTGCGAACTAAATAAATATCTTTTCCTGAAGCACCAAAGCTTTTTGTATAGCCGCAAATGATATAACCGTCATCTGTCGTTTGTGTAACTCCCACTCCATATTCTTCACCGGAACCACCATACGTTTTTGTCCACATTGTATCACCAAATGCATTAAGCTTGATTAAGCAAATATCATAATCTCCCGCTCCACTGCTGTTTGTATTCCCCAGCATTGCAAAACCATTATCAGAAGTAGGAATCAGCATCGTGCTATATTCATTCCCCGAACCTCCTATTATTTTTTCAAAAGTAAATTGTGCAGATGCCACTTTAGAAAGAAAAAGTAACAACAACAAAGAGAAGTAAAAGCCGAATGATTTCATGTAGGAATTGTTTATTTAGAACGAGTTTGTTATAAAATCAGTTAATTATTCATTGCGAATATAGTAAAAATGTGGAGTTTTGCGTTACTGGAGGGGATGGGAGATTTTGTAAATCTATTTAAAGCCAAGACACCGAATCGTTAATCCACCTGAGCGGAGAGAAGGCATAACGAAGAGGGGATGTTACAGGCAGAGCATCAAGAAGTAAAAAAAGAAGCTCCGGAAGTTTCGTGATTTGTTAACGCATCTTTGTTCATTAGTAGCACGATTCTTTGTTTACCTTTCAAAACTTATCCCGCCCTTCTGTTGCCAAACTTTTAATTAGAACCACTAAAGCCGTATTCGTTTTAAAAGATTTCATTGGCCTGAATCATTGTATTTTATTCTCTTCAAAAAATTCATGTGCCGTTCCCGAACTGCTGTGTTTTTGCAATTGTTTAACAATGTCACTTGCTCTTTTGCCATGCTCGCCTATTTTTTTTATATTCATCAATAAGTATTCTGCAGTTTCCTTTTTTTCTGTGAGATTTTTTGACTGTGCAATTTCTACTGCTAATTCTTCTGACAGTTCGGAAAAATTATTTACAAAGTTTAACGGGTTTTGAATTTCATGTGCCATGCGTTGCGCCATTACTCCAAATGCAGCAACCTTTTCACTTCGTATGAGTTGTGTTTGGGTGTCTTTTAAATTTTGCAACGTACTTTCAAGAATAACATTTGCTTTTCTTTTTTCGCTGTATCCCTTGTAAATACCAAATGCAAAAAGAAGCACAACAAGCAAACCACCAATGCTTGTATATTTAATTATTTTTTGCTTTTGCAGTTCGGCATTTACAAGGGCGTCTTTTTTATCCTGCAATACCTTAGCTATTGCTCCCTTTTTGTCAAATTCAAACTGCATTGCCGTTTCTACGGTTTTTTTTGTTGTTTCCTGATTCAATGCACTGTCACGATATAAAATATACAGCTTATTGTTTTCAAAGGCCGACTGCCATTTACCTTCTGCGCTGTCTACTGAGGCCAAATTTTGAATAATAAAATTAAAGTATGACAAGCTTTTAGTTTCCTTTGCAAGTTCGAGTGCCTCCATAGTATATTTTCGTGCATTTTTATTTTCGTGCAGGTCCAAATAAACCGATCCGATGTTACTCAATGTCGTAATCAGCATCTTCTTTTCGCCTATTTCCATTAATATTTCTTTGGAGGTATTAAGATATTTTAAAGCCTCCTTAGGATTGGAGTTCTCGCTATACATCACGTCCCCAATTGCAGAAGTATTGTATGCTTCCCACAAACGATTTCCGGTTGCCTGGTTTATTTTTAAGGCTTCAAAAAAATTTTGAATTGCCGTTTCATGTTTGTTTTGGTAATGATAAATAATAGCAACATTGTGATAATTTGCAGCTACCTGACTCACATATCCAATTTGCTTAGCCATTTCCAAAGCAATTGAATAATATTTTAATGCTTCCGTATTATTTCCAAGGGAGAAATTGACAGAGCCAAGATTGCTGTTTGCCATCACCATGCATTCCTTATACTTCATTTCTTCCGCCATTTTTAAAGCTTTGTAACAATATTTCTGTGCCTCAGGTAAGTTGCTCATCAAATTATAAAGAAAACCGAAAGCGGCATAAACATCTGCAATGCGATGTTTATTGCTAATTTCGTTTGCCAATAATAATGTGTTATTAAAGTATTTCATAGAAAGAGTGTCTTCACCCTTATTCATGTATAAATTAGCAAGACTGTAATAAGCATCGGTAATACCCGTTTTATATTTAATTTGCTCTGCAAGAAGCAAGGCTTGGTTTGCATGCTCCAAGCCAATTGAGATGTTATTATACCAATATGCTTTGGATAGTTCGTATAGAATATTGATCTTAACGGTATCACGTGTTTCCGGAGTTTTTCCGTGCATCTCCAATTTATCAACTTCGAATTGCTTTAATTCGTTTTGCAGGCTTTCAATAAGATTCTGATCCTGAGAGAAGCCGGTGTTGGGAAATAAAAACAGTAATACCAGAAAATGCTTTAACAAGTTCATATAGTTCTATTTTTGAGTTGATGTTAGAAGTGCCGCCAATTGGGTAAAGATAACGGCAGTTCCCCGTAAAAAGGGGCAAAAACAAACATACAAAATTTGTTTCATTGTATTAAGATCCATGAAGTGGCATAGGAGAAGAAACAATTGCTGAATGCCAACCTCTCCATTGTTCATTTTTAATTATTTTATCAGGATATGATCATATCCCCTCCCGATAGTTAACGGGAGTCGTTTGATGGTTCCAAAAAAATGTTCATCCCGATAATTCCGTGCTTACGTAGTTGAAAAACTTATTTTTTTATGTAGTTTTTTATTGTTAGTCTTTACTGCTTCTGCAAGTTTTAAAAACAGGCTGTAGTGTATAATGCCGAAATATGTCCCTGTAGTAAAACAGAGACGATGGTAACCATTGAATTATTGTTAAGTGGGCCTCCGGCGATGTTACACAATGCTAAATACAATAAATAAATTAGCTTTTAAAGTATCACCATTTACAGGAAGCATTTTTCAAAAGACACCTCCACACACTAAATCCTCATGGTTCAACATTTGACGCCGATTCCGCTAACAGAAGGAAGAGTTTTTTCATAGGTTTTAATTTTAGTATTGCTGTACTATTTGCCTGATTTTAGTTTGTTTTTATATTTTGATGTTAAAATTTATGCTTCAAATGTAAAATAAACCACAGCCGCTTGACTACCGCAAATCGTAAGTTTTGATTGCGAGGCTGAAAGTCTAAACATTGATTATTCATCCCTGCTTGGCTAATTCTTCCTTGCTGTCTAGCAACTTTGCCTTGAACGGTTTTTTTTCTTTTTCAAATTTCTAATACTTATCTATTGTGTAAAATCAATTGTAGTATTATTTCCCAACGTAACCGGCAACTTACTCCAGGTTTCAACAGCATTACGGATGCGGATAGCAATGAAATAACTGCCTCCTGTTAATGCACCGGGTAATGTAATTTGTGCCCATCCATCCGTATGTAACGCTACGGTGCTGGTGGAAACAATAGTTGCAGGATTCATCGGATCGTGCAGCTCGACAATAATACTGTCGCATAGCAGCGAATCAGAGCTTAAACCGGAATTAAGCAATACAGATTGCATCGTTCCTCCGGGTAGATAATATCCTTCTATAAACGCTTTAAGGTTTAAATTAAGTGTACAGACATTTACCGTGGTACTAACTGATGGACTGGTTCCGCTACATCCGTTTGCATCAGTTACTGTAACGGAATAATTTCCACTTGTTGTTGCATTTATGCTTGTGAATGTAGAATTATCTGACCATAAGTAAGAAGCAAATAATGGAGCTGTTGACAATGACCATTGTGGTGAACCTGTCAGGGTTGCGGTATTTGCATTTGCTGTTGCATCAGCTGTTACACCACTTGATCCTTCATTAAATTTATAATATGCCACAAGCCCTGATGATGAAGCCGGAATTTCGGATTGCATACCTGAAACAATCTGTGAAACGGACCTTTCGGTATCCCATATTCTGACTTCATCAATGCTTCCTTGCATCTGATATGGGCAGCAGGGCATTAATCCCAACCATCCGATCAGTAATGGGTTTGCATTGGCGGCTTTGGGGCCGGCATAAGCTTTAGTATTATCTAATACACCATTTATATAAAGCTTTAAAGTAAAACCGTCCCATGTTCCCGCAAGATGAGTCCATACATTTGGCAATACCGATCCAATAGAATTAACTCCTCCCGCACCAATTTGCACCATGAACTGGACATTATTATTAATAATCAATAACCCGTAATGCCCGGGGTCTCCGTCATTAATGCCTTTTGAAATTATGTATTTTACTCCTGATGTGTTATCAATTTTTACCCAAGCCTCAAGAGTTATTGCATTTAAAGGATCAATGGCAGGAATATGCGGTGCTGTTAAGTATTGTCCGGGTGCATTGAATTGCATGGCATAACTACTGGCTCCAATTGTGACCGAATCTCCGCTGCAAAAGGTGGTGGAGCCTCCGGCAGTAATGATGGGTGTGGGTAATGGATTCACCGTTACCATTGCGGGCGCACTTGTTCCGGAGCAACCGGTTGCATTGGTTACAGTAACAAGATAATTTCCGCTGGTGGTTACCTGTATGTCTGCTGTTGTGGCACCGGTTGACCATAAATAGCTAACAATTTCCTCCGTTCCTATTGCCACTGCATCAATTTCATTCCAGTCGGGCACTGCGGAGGTATTTAGCGCAATTCGTATTTCCGAGACGTTAAAGCTTGTTTGAGGGAATGTAATATGCAATATGCGTGCAACATCAGGTTCTATTACTGCAGCAGCGGTATAAACGATTTCAAACAAACCGGTATTCGGATTTTTAACATACACAGTGTCAACCGCACCCGGTTTAAAGGTTTCATAGATATCAATGAAGTTTATGGGAGCCGGATTGGAGTAACCCAATTCAAGGTACTCGCGGCCATCATCAGGGTTTAAGCTCGTCCATGCATGATCTAAATCTCCATAAGAAGGATATACATCAGGTGCGCCAATTACCTGGTTGGCACTCCAGCCTGTTGTACTATATTCTGAGCTGAAATTAATAACGGTAGATGCATACCGCTGTGCAGCGGGTAAAGATAAAGTGACCGAATCTCCGCTGCAAAAAGTGGTGGAGCTTCCGGTAGTTATGATAGGTGCGGGTGATCCATTGACCGCAACTGCTAATGCAGCAGATGTGGTTGAACAACCATTGCTGTTGGTTGCCTGCACCATATAGCTGCCTGCTGTTGTTGCCGTGTAGGTAGAAGTAGTAGCACCTGAAATGCTATTGCCGCCAATATACCATTGATAAGAAGTGACGCTAACATCAAATCCGCTTACCTGGACGGGTGTAGTTCTACTTGTATTGGTTCCATCGCCCAGTTGACCATAGAAATTATATCCTGTTGCCCACGCGGTGCCATCATTCTTTAAAAATAAGGAATGAAGCCATCCCGCTGAAATTGCAGTGACGCTGCTTAGTCCACTCACCTGAACAGGGGTACTTCTATTCGTAGTGCTTCCATCGCCCAATTGACCCGTGACATTCCATCCTGTTGCCCACACGGTGCCGTTATTCTTTAAAAACAAGCAATGACCCGCTCCCCCTGCAATTGCAGTTATGCCAGTCAGTCCGCTCATCTGAAAAGGTGTAGTTTTATCTATAGTGGTTCCATCGCCCAATTGACCAACATCATTATGTCCCGTTGCCCACACCATGCCGCCAGGCTGCAAAAACAAGGAATGATCATTTCCACTTGCAATGACAGTAATGCCGATTACTCCGCTCACCTGAACAGGGGTGGTTCTATTCGTATTTGTTCCATCGCCTAATTGACCAAAGGTATTTCTTCCTGCTGCCCACACGGTGCCGTCATTCTTTAAGAACAATGAATGATTCATTCCGCCATCAATGGCAGTAATACCGCTTAGTCCACTCACCTGGACGGGAATAGTTTTATTCGTATTGGTTCCATCACCCAATTGACCATAATCATTTTTTCCAGTTGTCCACACAGTACCGTCATTTTTTAAAAACAAGGAATGATACCACCCTCCATCAATGGCAGTGATGCCGCTTAGTCCGCTTACCTGGACGGGAATAGTTTTATTCGCAGTGGTTCCATCGCCCAATTGACCATAATCATTTCTTCCCGTTGCCCACACAGTGCCGTCATTCTTTAAAAAAAAGGAATGGCCTGCTCCCCCTGCAATTGCAGTGATGCCGGTTAGTCCGCTCACCTGAACAGGGGTAGATTTATCCGTAGTATCTCCATCGCCCAACGAACCAAAGAAATTATCTCCCGTTGCCCACACGGTGCCGTCACTCTTTAAAAACAAGGAATGAGGAACTGCAGCAGCAGTAGCTATGACACCTGACCTGGCGGTAAGGAGTGTGCTACTGCCGGCACAAAAGGTGGTAGGACCGCTGGCAGTTATGATGGGTTCGGGTAGTGCATTAATGGTAATAGGCTGATCGGTTTGTGCTGCTGCGGCACATCCGTTTGCATCGTTATAATTTACCTTCACATGTCCGGTTCCGGCTGCTCCCCAGGTGATAGTAGCGGTGTTATTGGAAGTTCCTCCACCGGCAGTAATAGTGCCGCCTGTTACATTCCACGAGTAATTTGTTTTGCCCGATTGCGTGGTGTAAACATTAACGGTTGAGTTGGCACATACTGCTCCAAGTGGTGTTATTGTAACCGTAACAGGATTTGTTACCGTTACGTTCTGCGTACACGTTGCTATTAAGCCTGCTGCATCGGTTGCTGTCCAGGTTACTACGGTTGTGCCTATGGAGTATGGACCCGCTGGCACAGGACCACTTATGGTTGGTGTGCCGCAATTGTCAGTGGCTGTTGCTGTGCCTATCGAACCGTTGTAAGTACATCCTGAATTGTTTGCATTTACTGTTGTTGCTGCAGGGCAAGTAATTGTTGGCGCAGTTGCATCTGTTACCACCACATTAAACGAACAACTTTGATTGCCACATGCATTGGTTGCTGTAACTGTAACTGTAGTTGTGCCTTTATTAAATGTGCTGCCGCTGCCATCGCCTGTGCCACTGTTGGTGGTGGCTCCGGTAAATGAATAGGTTATTGCTATCGGTGCTGTGCCTGTTGTGGTAGGTGATGATGAATAGGTTACAGTTGCACTGCAAGAGTTTGATGCGGTATTAGCTGACTGATTGCCCGGGCAGGTTATGGTGGGGGCGGTGCATTGCATGATTACCGATACGGTGTTGCTGCCACTATTAGCCACAGCCAAATCGGGTTTGCCATCGCCATCTATATCTCCTATGCTTACTGAACGAGGATTTGTGCCTGTTGCGAAATCAACCTTGGTTGCAAAACTCACTGTGCCAGATGTAGAGGTGTTGCGTAAAACCGATACGGTGTTGCTGCTAAGATTAGCCACAGCCAAATCGGGTTTGCCATCGCCATCTATATCTCCTATGCTTACTGAACGAGGTTGTGTGCCTGTTGCGAAATCAATCTTAGCAAGAAAGGAACCTACGTTATATTGGGAGACGTGGCGCAATATCGATACGGTGTTGCTGCCATAATTAGCCACAGCCAGATCGGGTTTACCATCGCCATCTATATCTCCAATACTTACAGAATAAGGGTTTGTACCCGTTGTGAAATCAACCTTAGTGGCAAAATTCA
>JANOBN010000610.1:0-5647 GCA_031411675.1 Bacteroidota bacterium
TGTATAACAACAGTTTTTCAATTTGCGGCGGTTTGTTTTAAAAAAGTTTTACTTTTGCCGACCCATGAAGGTGATGTAGCTCAGTTGGTAGAGCAAAGGACTGAAAATCCTTGTGTCACTGGTTCGATTCCAGTCATCACCACTAGAAGATCTAAAATGTCAACGTCAAAGTATCAAAGTGTTTTGTTAATCGACGACAACGAGATCGATAACTTCATCAATGAAAGGATGATAACCACCAGTGGTTTTTCAAGTATGGTTATCGTTAAAAATTCCTGTGATGCCGCCCTTGATTATTTGCGGGAGCATCAGGATAATCTTACTTCGCTTCCTGATGTGATTTTTCTGGATCTTAATATGCCGGGTAAAGATGGTTTTGCATTCTTAATTGATTTTGAAAACCTTTCTTCTACAGCAAAAGGAAAATGTAAGATCGTAGTACTATCTAGCAGTATCAGTCCTGATGATATTAATAAGGCCAGCACCAACCCTTATGTTTTTAAATATGTCAACAAGCCATTAAGCGAGAAATATCTCGAGGCTATTGATATCTGATTAAGCTCATTCGTTTTGTTTGTTTGCAATATCAACTATTTTTGATGGTTGAAGCATTAATTTAATATCCAAACTATTCATGCAATCAAAAGCAACTGATCCGGAGGAATACATTAGCAGCCTTCCTGTCGAAAGGCAACAGGTTATGATAGCATTACGAAAAACCATTAAAAAAAATCTGCCGAAAGGATTCAAAGAAATCATGGGGTATGGCATGTTAAGTTATGTTATTCCACATTCACTTTATCCTGATGGATATCATTGCAATCCGGAAGACCCTCTCCCGTTTATGGCGCTGGCATCACAAAAAAATTTTATTGCAGTTTATCATATGGGTGTTTATGCTAATCCTGCTTTGTTGAAATGGTTTACCGATGAATATAAAAAGTGTACAACCACGAAGCTGGACATGGGAAAAAGTTGTGTTCGTTTTAAAAAGCCGGATCAAATACCTTTTGAACTAATAGGCAAACTTGCTGCAAAGATGACTCCACAAGACTGGATAAAACTTTATGAAAAGAATTTAAAAAAATAAAGCAGGCATCTAATGCCTGCTTTATTAAAGGGATTCATTGTTTTTTACTTTATAGGATTGCTCAATCTTCTGATCATATTATCGTCCAACTTAACATAAGATAATACCGGGTTGCTGGTTGTTCGGTTTATTTCTTCAAATTCACTCCATAGTTCAGCCATACGTTTAACTTTTTTACGTAAGTCAGCCGGCTTTAATGCAGTTTTCAGAATTTTAACAAACGTTTTTGTTGACTGAAACTCACCTTCACAATCGCCAATTTGTCTTTTCAAGCTATTAATAATTTGCATACAAAGTGTATCATCTCCAAGCATACAATAATTTAAAGCCTGGAAGAGCTTATTATCCACGTCAGTATATAAATACTGTTTCATAGATAGCTCATTACGAAGCTCATTGATTTTACGAGCAGAACCATGAAAGTCTTTTTGATAGAACTTTACAATAGCCTCATATTTACGATGCCAGATAAAGTGATAAGTTTCGGAATTATGAATATCCATGCCATTTGCATAACGATCGTTATACATAGTAAGGCTGTCAATATTATTATCCTGAAGAAATTTTAATACACGGGAGCGGAGAAACTGTATCACAAAGAAATGCATCATGTGTTGTTCCATCATTTCCGGCATCTGTTTGTGAATACGCTGCAGATAAAAGTCAGCTCTAACCTGACTATTCGTGCGTTGATAGTATTCAAAATACAACAAATCAATAATACCTTTAATATTCTGATAAAAAGTGTCTAAAGGGTACTTTTCAAATAACCCACTCATCTTTTGCAGCGTTGATTCAATTTCCAGTTCGCGGGATTTTAATCCATCTACTTTATGAGGAACATTGCATAAATAATATATATATACAATATTATAAATTACAAACAAACGGTGAGAGTCGTACAATTCACAAACATTTGAAAGCTCACGTTTCAGCATAATTACCTCTTCCAGGTCAGCTTCACGGAGACTTAACTGATAAACACCCAGTTTTTTCATAAAACTAAAGAACATCCCTTCAGCTTTACCACCTGCAAGAGAAAATGCAACATGCCTGTTATATTTATTCTCATAATAAGCATGATTATCGGTGAACAGATGAAGTTCAGCCAAAGCTTTATAAACAGTAATAAGCTCAGTGCTCATATCGTACTCTATCAACTGTTTTTCCAATTCAATTAATGCTCGAATTGAGAAATCACGATTATTTCCGAAAATATGAGCAGGTACACGTGACACCTCATCCATAATTACCTGAATCGGATTCTCTACCTTTTTTGATAAGATGGATGCGATACGTGAATTGAGGCGCGACTTCAGTGTATAGTAAGCACTTGGATTCACCTGCAACATCTGCATCATTTCATTATCCTCAACATCACGAGTGCGTGCTGTTTCCAGAACCAGAAATGGTTTGTTTTTCTTATTACCGGAAACTTCAGCAATTAACTGCTGATACTCTTCATCACTTAGTTTCTTAATTGTTTTATTTAATACATCCATGGTCTAACTATTAAAGGGAGAAATTGTTTTTTGTTGCTCTTATTACGTGTCAAGTCAAAAAAGGGTTACCGGTGAATGCTTTTTTCTTAAAACCCCCACTTATACCCATATACACAGATATTGTCTTAAGTATTGAATATCAATTACTTTTGTAGTACAAACAACTACAAATTATCCTTTTTTCCACATCAACTTTTGGGGCGGTAAATGCATTAATAGCGATCTAATTATTAAATACAGAAGAAATAATCTGATTAATACAGTAACCCGGGCTTGCTCTTACATGTATAATAAAAGTCTAAAAGCAGACACTATTTAATGGTTGAGGAATAAACTGCTTTAGAACCTATAATGTTAATTCAGGATTTGAATCAAAATCAACAAAACCTTACAACTGAAAAACATGTAACCTTTTCCCGGTATTGCAACGTATATAATGCCCGTACTTATGCATAACAATAAAAAGCAAATAAAACAATGACAACAGATAACTCAGAAAACTACGCAGAATTTTATCAGATGATACGCGAAAACCGTATGCTGATGTACTCCAGTCCAAAACGTTATTATAACAGGGATGGTCAACAGGGTTCCACCTTTAAATTTTTATTTTTTGTTGAGGCGATATGCTTTCTTCTATTGATGGCTGCTGCTGGTAGTGCCGTTGCCCAAACGCCACAATCCAATACGATGTTGTCGGCTGCAACTGAACAAAAACAAATAAATATCCACAATCATCAGGCAGTTTATAATTCCGGAAAGGTATTCGTAAGCTGGACATCAAAAAATGAAACAGAAGATTGTATATATATAATTGAGCGATCTTCAGACGGTGCACGTTTTGAATCAGTAGGTGTTAAAGAAGGTATTGGTGCTGACATTGAGTTGTACTATAGCTGGATTGATCAGACACCTCCTGCAGGTTTCGGCTACTATCGTGTTAAAAAAATAACCAAAGAGGGCCAACAATTATACAGTTCGGTTAATACTATTATCAATCAGGCAACCAATTTCAATAATTACGCACAAGGCGAAGACGAGAAAAAATAATTTCATTTAATCATTAAACCTTTAACCATTTTGTTTTTAGTAACTAAATCATGATCACAAAGAACTGGGGATACAGAATAGTGCAGCAACTGGCTGTGCTATTTCTATTGTTGCCCTTTTCAAAAGCCGGCGCACAAACACCTGTTGCATCCTTTTCTATGGATGTACAAACCGGCTGTGCTCCTCTTAGCGTAAATTTCACTAACACTTCAAGTGGGGCAAACAGTTTTTCGTGGACATTCGGCAATACAAATTCCTCCTCACAAACTGATCCATCCACCGTATATCTTGCTCCCGGAAGTTATACTGTAACATTAACGGCAACAAATACCGTAAATGGATTATCCGCCAGCACTACCCAAACTGTAGTTGTTGTAAATGATCCCATAGCTGCATTTAATACAAGTACTTTATCTGCCTGTGAAGACGTAAACACCATCTGTTTTACTAATACATCCTCTAACGCAGCAAGCTATGCATGGGATTTTGGTGACGGAAATACTTCAACCGCAAACAGTCCTTGTCATACATATGCTACTCCGGGAACTTATACCATAAAACTTGCAGCCTTCAGCTTGTACGGATGTTCTGATATTGAAACAAAAGTCAACTATATCACCATTTATCCTAAGCCGATAGTAACATTTACCAGCAATATTCAATCAACCTGCAATGTAACAGATGTATTTAATTTCTCTTCCAATATCTCAGGTGCTGCTTCCTGGCAATGGAATTTTGGTGATGCAACTTCCTCAAATCTTCAAAATCCTTCACATACATACAGCGCTTCCGGAACCTATACAGTGGGACTTATTGTAACTAATGCAAATGGCTGTACCGATACTACAAATTATATTAATTACATAAACATCGGAGCATCGCTCGTTCCCTCCTTTACAATAAGCGACACAGGTGGATGTGCGCCATTTCCGGTAACTTTTAACTGCACTGTAGCTAATGCAACATCATGGCAATGGAACTTTGGAGATGGCAATGCCTCCATACAGCAAACACCCTCGCATACTTACAGTGCTCCCGGAAATTATTCCATTACATTAAGCGTAACTACTCAAAGCGGATGTAATGGTTCAGTAACCATACCTGCACTAATTGTCGTTGATAATTTACCTTCTCCTTCTTTTACCGTTACGCAGGATACCGGTTGTGCCCCGTTCAATGTGCAATTTAATAATACGAGCACGGGATCATCTAGCTATAGCTGGGACTTTGGTGTAGGTACAGGCACCTCCACACAGGCAAATCCTAACTATATATATACCAATCCCTGGACTTACAACGTTGCCCTAACTGCTTATTCTCCGAATGGTTGCAGCAAATATGTAACATATAATAATTTTATTACTGTTTTCGACCCTAATGCAACTTTTACCGGTACACCATTAACAGGTTGTCCCGGAGTAACTGTTAATTTTAGTACATCGGCTCCTCAAACATCAGTTGCCGGCTGGTTATGGAATTTTGGTGATGGCACTTTTTCCAATCTGCAAAATCCGTCACATACTTATACTGCAGTCGGCAACTATACCGTATGGTTGATTGTAACTAATACATTCGGATGTAAAGACACTGTTTACAAAGCGAATTATGTGAGGATTTACCCGAGTCCGATACCTTATGTACTACCCGATACAATAAAAATTTGTCAAAATGTACAGCAATCTTTTGCAGATCCTACTTTAGGTAGCAATAGCTGGAACTGGAATTTTGGTAATGGAGGAACGAGTACCAATCAAACACCTTTATATTCTTATTCTGTGCCGGGCCTTTATACTGTTACATTAAATACTACAATGGCAGGAGGATGTTCGCAGGTGTTTAACCCCTATGCTATTGTCCGGGTTATACCTTATACTCCTCAACCAATTGTTTCTAATTATATAAATCGTTGTAAGCCATATACCGTTAACTTCAGCACCGCTACAGCTAATGTAGCAAGTTACAACTGGAATTTTGGCGATGGCACTTCATCACCGCTTCCATCACC
>JANOBN010000611.1:0-1704 GCA_031411675.1 Bacteroidota bacterium
GGTTCCTGAATAATGCCATCAATTAAATGCTGACCAAGCATATCATCGGCAGTAAGTTTTAATGCCATTGCGGCTTTTTCTTTGTTCTCCCATGTTCTCCATAATATTGACGAACATGATTCAGGTGATATTACAGAATACCATGTGTTCTCCAGCATAAGCACTTTATCACCAATGCCAATTCCTAATGCCCCGCCCGACGCTCCTTCACCAATAATTATGCAAATAACAGGAACTTTCAAAATGGCCATTTCATATAAGTTACGTGCTATGGCTTCTCCTTGTCCTCTTTCTTCTGCTTCCAGTCCGGGATATGCACCGGGAGTATCAATTAATGTCACTATAGGCTTGTTAAACTTTTCCGCAAGTTTCATTAAACGTAATGCTTTGCGATAACCTTCCGGGTTAGGCATTCCAAAATTTCTGTACTGACGCATTTTGGTATTATTTCCCTTCTGCTGTCCAACAAACATTACCGTTTGGCCGTCAATACTACCGAAGCCACCAATCATTGCTTTATCATCCTTGACTTGTCTGTCGCCAAACTGCTCAATAAAGTCACCACCGGTAATAGCCTGAATATAATCAAGTGTATATGGTCGTTCCGGATGACGGGATAATTGTACTCTTTGCCATGGAGTTAAATGACTATAAAGATCTTTACGGGTATTTTCTATCTTAAATTCAAGATCTTTAATAACGGCATCAACATTTACTTTGCCCTTTTCCGCAATTTTGCGGGCCTGGGTAAGTTGCTCATGCAATTCTTCAAGTGGCTTTTCGAAATCCAGAAGGGTGGTTTTCATAATATGACGTGTAAGTCGGACTACAAAAGTAAATCAAAATGATAATTCATAGATTCGCATGTTCGTAATTAAAAGCCGTATAACAAATTAAAAAAGTGCTATTCATTTTCAATAAGTTAACGTCAGGAAAACACCATTTATGATTCATTTTCCCAATGCAAAAATAAATCTGGGTCTGCATATTACCTCGAAAAGACCCGATGGTTTTCATGAGGTGGAAACCATTTTATACCCTGTTAATTGGTGCGATGCATTGGAAATAGTACCTCAGCAGAAAGGTAAAGGAGAATGTTTTTTGGAGGTATCAGGTGCTGATTTCGGCGATTATAGAAACAATCTTTGCTATAAAGCATATCAGTTACTTCATCAGCAATTTAATCTACCTTCCGTAAAATGTTATTTGCAAAAAGTTATTCCGCATGGTGCAGGATTAGGCGGCGGTTCATCGGATGCAGCATCAGTTTTAATAATGTTGAATGAGCTTTTTTCTTTGCAGTTAACGCTTAAACAATTATCAGATTTTGCCGCAATTCTTGGCAGCGATTGTGCTTTTTTTATATATAATAAACCGATGCTTGCAACCGGAAAGGGAGAGATGTTGCAATCAATTGATGTTTCACTTGAAAATTATTTTATTGTTATAATAATGCCACCGGTTACTGTAAGTACTAAAGAAGCATACAGTATGGTAAAACCCGTGAAACCTGATTTACCTTTAGATGCCGTAATTAAATTACCAATAGCACAATGGAAATATGCATTAGTAAATGATTTTGAAAAATATACAGAAGATCCGCTTCCACTCATCGAAGAATAAACTGCACCATTTATATATAACTGCTTTTTTATTTCACCAATTAAAGGATGCGTATCGAATATATATTTTTCAAAATCATTT
>JANOBN010000612.1:0-8523 GCA_031411675.1 Bacteroidota bacterium
CTTATTTCCTGACTTAAGCCTTTGTATAATAAGTCGCGAAGCCCGTCGTTGGCTTAAGTCTTATTTTCTGACTTAAGCCTTTGTATAATTAGTAAGACTTCTTAATTGCCTTACGATAAACACTTTACTTTATGCATTTAGCATCTTCTTTGCCATATCAAATTCTGACGCTGATATGCTACAGCTATTTGATACAATGCAACTGTACTCTGCAAGCATGCCTACGGCATTTTCATACGCACAACCCGCGCCTCCCAAGGCCGGCAAGGCCTCGTCCATTCCCGACGACTGCATTATTGCAATGTAATTTTGCACTGCTGTTGATCTTTAACCGCTGTGACAACTTTTTGTTGTGGAGGTTGATCCGTGCAAGGACGCAAGTTCGTCGGGAACGGACTGGAATTATTGCTGTCGCCGGAGGTAATTTAGTCGCGATTCCATTTATTTTCACTCTGCGATTTCTCTGCGTTTTCACTTTGCGCCCTCCATGGTAAAATAACGTTACTTGAATCAATGCTGTAAGTTGATGCGAGAACAAAGTACTAAAGCATCACATGTTATAACAAAAGCAAATGAAGAAATGCTTTAGAGATTTGCCCGGAGACTAGAACAGTTATTTATTCAGAATACTGTTTCTATAAAACCTTGAAAATAATTCTACAATTCATATATTCGTAGTATTAAAAATTACGATTATGAAACGCAGACAATTCATTAAAGGATCGGCCATACTGGGACTATCATCTATTGCACCGGGCATTTTAAAAGAGGCATCGGGTATGTTTGAAACAACAGAGGCAAGAAAAGTGTACCGGGTGCTTACAGCTAACCGAACGATGGTTGGCACACTACCTGTACTTCGGGCATTTGCAGGAGATAATAATGACTATGTTTCACCCTATGTTTTTTTAGATGAGTTTGGTCCTGTTAAGGTGAATGCAAATGATAAACCACTTCGTGTGGATGCTCATCCTCATGCAGGCATTATTCCCACTACTTATTTTCTGGATGGAAGTGGTCATCATAAGGATAGTCTGAATTACGATTTTCAGATTGGCAAAGGTGATTTCATGATGTTCACTTCGGGCAGAGGCGCTATACATATGGAAGAAACCGGGAAGAAGCTTTATGATCAGGGAGGACTATATCATGGTTTTCAGATCTGGTTAAACATGCCTTCTAAATTTAAATTTATTAATCCTGCCACAGAAGTATTTCGTACCGATAAAATGGCGGAGATCAATGAAAAGGACTACTCAGCAAAAATTGTATTGGGGGAACTTTTCGGGAAGAAATCAAAAATAGAAACACTGTTTCCCGTTTTTTATTTTCACATTAAAATGAAAGCCGGTTGTAAGTTAAGCATTCCCGTGGAGGCACAGCATAATGCATTTATATATATCATTAAGGGAAAAGCGGAGACAGAAGGTAGAACGGAAGTGAACACCAATCAGGTGGCACTTTTTGAGCGAGGAAAAAACGTTATCAATCTTTTTACCAATGAAGAAACAGAGTTTTTATTGCTGGGAGGTAAGCCGCACAATGAAGCAGTGTATGCTTACGGTCCTTTTGTTATGAATACAGAGGAAGAAATAAAGAAGTGTTATGCCGATTATCGTTCCGGAAAAATGGGAAACCCGGATGCAGTGAACCGGTGAAGATCATTTGCATCAACGATTAAATTTTATCCTTTCACTTTTTTAGTGCTGGGTACTGAGGAAAAAGCTACTCGAAAAGATTTATTTCGCTCTGTATTTTCTAATGCTACTGCCGCTGCTGCTGCCACTTTTTTTCTGCTGAGTGCTGAGGAAAAAGGCTACTTAAAAAGATTTATTTCGCTCTGTATTTTCTACTGCTACTGCCGCTGCTACTGCCACTTTTTTAGTGCTGAGGAAAAAGCTACTTAAAAAGATTTATTTCGCTCTCGCTCTCACTCTCGCTCTGTATTTTCTACTGCCACTGCTACTAAAGCTACTGCTGCTGCTATTGTTACTGCCGCTACCACTGCTACTGCCGCTGCTACTGCCACTAAACCCTTCCACTTATCCCATTAACCACTATCTTAACGCCCGATAAAATCAACGTCATCGCCATGAAGAAAATACTATCGGTTGTACTTTTATTTTGCAGCATTACTCTCTTTGCACAAAAGAAAAAAGAAGTTGTTCCCTCTTCAAATACTGATTCCATATTCAACTCATTTTATAAATGGCGTTCAATTGGTCCATTTCGTGGGGGAAGAAGTTGCGCTGTTGCAGGGGTGCCAAAGGAAACCAATACATTCTACTTCGGTGCTACCGGTGGAGGAATCTTTAAAACATCGGATGGCGGCAGCAACTGGAAGAATATCTCCGATAAGTATTTTGGCGGAAGTATAGGCGCTATTGCAGTAGCAAACTCCGATCTTGATATTCTCTGGGCCGGCGAAGGAGAGCAGACCATGCGTGGTAATGTAAGTGAAGGAAACGGCATTTGGAAGTCAATGGATGGCGGGAATACCTGGAAGAATATGGGACTAACAGATTCACGTCATATTGTTCGCATTGTCATTCATCCTAAAAATCCCGAATTAGTTTACGCCTGTGCTTTCGGCCATTTGTTTGGTAAAAATAGTGAGCGCGGAATTTATCGCACAAAGGATGGCGGCAAATCATGGCAACGAATTTTATTTGTTAATGATTCTGTTGCTGCGGCTGATCTGGTGATGGATGCAAATAATCCCGAAGTACTTTTTGCTACCTTCTGGAATGTAAAACGTACACCATATTCACTCGAAAGTGGAGGAGAGGGATCTTCACTCTGGAAATCAACAGATGGAGGGAATACCTGGACGGACATCACACAGAACGATGGATTACCAAAAGGACCATTGGGAATTATTACGGTAAGTATCTCTCCTGCCAATAGCGATAAAATATATATAATGTCGGAAGCTGCGGAAGGCGGACTTTTCCGCAGTGAAGACGGAGGAAGTACCTGGATCAGGATGAATGAGGAAAGAAAAATCCGTCAGAGGGCATGGTACTTCAGTCGTATTTATGCAGATACGAAAGAAGAAAATACCGTTTATGTTTTAAATGTAGAATTTCATAAATCAACAGATGGAGGAAAAACATTTAAAACGATCAGCACACCACATGGCGATCATCATGACTTCTGGATTGATCCGGCGAATAACAAGAGAATGATTATTGCTGATGATGGCGGAGCACAGATAAGTTTTGATGGTGGTGATAACTGGAGCACGTATTTCAATCAACCAACGGCTCAGTTTTATCGCGTTACTACCGACAATCATTTCCCGTATCGGATTTATGGCGCGCAGCAAGATAATTCCAGCGTACGGATTATGCATCGCAGCTACAATTCCGGAAATATAACACAGGAAAACTGGGAACGCACAGCAGGTTTTGAAAGCGGGCATATTGTGGCAGATCCGTTAAATGATGAAATTGTATATGGCGGAAATTATGATGGATATATTGGTCGTGTGAATCATAAAACGGATGAGAGTAATGACATCACCGTTTGGCCGGATTTAAATATTGGTCGTGGTGCAGATAGTGCGAAGTATCGTTTTCAATGGAACTTCCCCTTGTTTTTCTCCCCTCATGAAAAGAAAAGATTATATGCTGCTGCTAATGTTTTATTTTCAACGGAGGATGAAGGGCATACATGGAAACAAATATCTCCTGACCTAACCCGTAATGATAAAGCAAAACAAAAAGCAAGCGGAGGTGTAATTACAAAAGATAATACAGGAGTGGAAGTGTATGCCACCATTTTTGCAGCATGTGAATCACCTTACGAAAAAGATTTATTGTGGTGTGGCAGTGATGACGGCTTACTTCATGTTTCAAAAGACGGAGGTAAAAGCTGGGATAATGTAACTCCGAAAGGAATGCCTGAATGGATGATGTTTAATTGTCTGGAACCGGATCCATTTGTGAAAGGGGGATTATATGTTGTAGGTACACGATACAAGCTGGATGACTATCAGCCTTATATATATTACACACCGGATTATGGGAAGAGCTGGACAAAAATCACAAATGGCATAAGTGCAAAGGATTTTACCCGTTGCCTTCGTGCTGATCCTTACAGCAAAGGAATTCTTTATTGTGGAACAGAGTATGGAATGTATATCAGTTATGATGCCGGGAAAAACTGGAAAAGGTGGCAGCTTAATTTACCTATGGTACCGATCACCGATTTAGCAATAAAAGATTATGACCTTATTGCTGCAACACAGGGAAGAAGTTTCTGGGTGTTGGATGACTTGTCGTTATTACATCAATGGAATGCAACGATTACAGATGAGAAATTTCATTTGTTTCAGCCTCGTGAGACATGGCGTGCAGAGAGTGTTAAAATTGACAGGAAAAATGCAGGAGAAAATCCACAACCGGGTGTTGTTGTTAGTTATTATTTGAAAAACAAAGTGGATAGTGCATCTGCAGTGAAGCTGGAGTTTTTAGATGCAGAGATGAAATCTATAAAATCTTTTTCATCAACAGCAACCAAAGAAGAGGAGAAACTTAAGGTAAAGCGAGGGATGAACAGAATGAACTGGGACATGCATTATGCCGATGCAGAGAAGTTTGAAGGAATGATATTATGGAATAGTAATATTGCAGGACCTCTTGCAGCACCCGGAAATTATTTTGTAAAAATTATTTGCGGAAAAGATTCCATGATGCAATCGTTTACCCTGAAGAAGCCGGGCAATGTAGAAGCGACAGATGCCGATCTGAAAGAACAGTTTAATCTTGCACTTAAAGTAAGGGATAAAATCAGTGAAGTGAATAAGGCGGTAACCAACATCAGAAGTGTAAGAAATCAGTTAAACAGTATTGTGGACAAGGCGGGGAATGATACTACACTTAAAAAACTTATCACAACACAAAAGGACTCCATCAACAAAAAAATAACAACTATTGAAGAGGCAATTTATCAGACAAAATTAAAAGCCAATCAGGATATTCTTAATTTCCCTGTAATGCTAAATGATAAATTGGCCGGTGTGTATAACAATGTAAATTCAGGGAATACGCGTCCGCCAAAACAATGTTATGATGTGTTCAGGGAATTGGCGGGTAAGGCAGATGCATTGCTGTCCGGTTTAAAAAAGGTGATGGATGTTGATGTTAAGGAATTTAATGAGTTGGTGATAAAGAGTAATGTGCCGGCGGTATATATTAAGGAGGAGAAGAAATAGTTTCTTGCTTTTATTTGTGATATCCTCAATATCGCTGGCTCAATATCGCCGGAATTAATTCCGGCGATATTGAGGTTTGTCTTTCGTTTAGATTCCTCGTACCTCAGAATGACATTCTTTCGGTTTGTCATCCAGAATCCTCGTCAGAGGGTGAAGGAACTTTGCAGAGATGGATATTACTCCACAGAAAAAACATCAGCGAATTAACTTGATTCAAAGAGTGATGATTATGTCTGCCGTATAGATTCCTCGTACCTCGGAATGACAAAGTCGGGGGAATGACAAAGAAGATATAGCGATAAACAGATACAGATTAAAAGGATAAAACGTAAATTTGTCTTAGACATCAAATAATAACAACATTAGTTCCTGCTATGATTCCCGTTCATGATATATCAGAAGCCGATAAGAAAGAAGTAAAGATTATTGAGCTCGATAAAAAGAGGCTTAATGATGCAACGGAGCCGCACCGACATCAATATTTTGAGTGTTTTGTTTTTTTGAAAGGCGGCGGAGTACACGTTATTGATTTTACCGAGTTCCCGATTCAATCTAACTCCATACATATTGTAACGCCCGGACAGGTTCATCAGGTGAAACGTCATTTGAATTCTACCGGCTTTGTATTTTTGTTTGAATTGATTTTGTTTGACAATGCTAAACATATTGAGAATTTTTTATTTGACCATACCTGTTTTGATGTAAACGAATTTTCGCCCTCTTACCATTTTGAAAAATCATTTGCAAGTGAACTGGAGAATATTGTGAAGCAGACGTGGAAGGAATACAATTCTGATAATGTCATAAAGAACCAACTGGTGATTAATCAACTTTCACTTTTGATTTTGTATTGTATGAGAAACAGAATTAAGGTAACGGCAGAAGCAAGTACAAAGCACCTGGGGGTGTATTCCTCTTTCCGGCGCTTATTAAGTACAGAGTTTAAAAAGCTGAAAAAAGTAAAAGAGTATTCATCAGCATTAAATATTACCGAGAAGCAATTGAATGAAATGGTGCTGCAGCGTACGGGCGAAACGGCCAGTGCCTTTATCAATAAACAGATTATTCTGGAAGCGAAAAGATTGTTAAATACAGGTATTTCTGCCAAAGAAGTTGCTTATGAATTAAAATATACTGATCCTGCTCACTTCAGTAAGTTTTTTAAAACACAAACAGGGATATCTCCTACGGATTTTAAGAATATACATGATTAATGCGTAATTATACATTGTTTGCGGCATTCAACACATCTAATTTTGCTTTTAATAAATTCTAATACGATGAAAACAAGAATCCTATTAACAATGTTCCTTTTGGCCGCTACGACTTACATTCTGGAAGCACAGATTTGGCATCCGGTAGCAAGTGGAACGCAGAAGAAACTTAATACCATTTCTTTTCCTTCGGCTAATGTTGGTTATATTGGAGGAAATGATAGTTTGCTATTGAAAACAACGGATGGTGGTATTACCTGGAGCCCGGTAAATTTTACAGGAGTTACTTTTTTTCCCGGAGGTCCTGATATTTTGAATCTTCAATTCCTTTCAGAGGATGTAGGTTATATGACTGTTGGACCTTATACTGGAAGTTATAAAACGGTAGACGGAGGCTTGACATGGACACTGCTTTCAACAAGCGGAAATTTATGCTACAATAAGGGATTGTATTTTATGAATCAGAATGAAGGTTTTATCGGAGGCTCAGGATGTTTTCAGAGTGAATTAATAGGTCGTTATTCCTTTGGAACCTGGACAACCATTGTATTAAACAACTTCAACTTTAATCCTGATGATATCATATCGGATATAGATTTTTACAACAACAGTTTCGGACTTGCAGCCAGTCATAGCGGATATATTTTCAGAACGGCAGATGGTGGGTTGAATTGGGATACTGTTTCTACTCCTGACTTACAGAATCCGGTGACTTCTGTTTTAATAATTAATGATACATTAGCATATGCAGGATATGAATCGGTGAATTTTGGATTCGGACTATATATAACAACAGATGGCGGTCTTAGCTGGAATCAGGATATTAACTCTGCAACATTTTTTTATCCGAATTTTATGTGTTTACATCGTTCCGGCAATGGAAGGATTTATACAGGCGGAGTATCACAGAGCAATATCGGATTGATATTTGAAAGCCCGGGTGATATTGTTTCCTGGAATTACAACACAGTTGATCAAAAAATTAATGATGTTTCCTCCTACAATGATTCTATTGTTTTTGCTGTTGGTGACAGTGGTTATATTGTAGTAAATAAATTATTCACTGTAAATACATCGGAAATAGAAAGCGGAGAGATTTCAATTAATATATATCCGAATCCGGCCAGCCAGATCATTAATTTGGAGGCTCCGGGAGATTTTGAAGCAGAGAATAGTGTAATAAAAATGTATTCTGCATTAGGGCAATTAAGACTATCAACTGCTTTTAAAAGCAAACTTGATATTTCCCGTCTGGACAGGGGTCTTTATTTTATTGAAGTTACCGGAGAAAAGGGGGCTTTCACCAAGGGTGTAATAATTCAATAGTAACGAAATAAATGCAAGTCAGAGGTCTTGTGGCAAATGCCTATCGTATTCTTAAATTCAATAAAGTGAACGTCCGGTTCAGATTAAAAGCGAAACAGACGTTTAATTTAGCTACATTTGAAGAATACAATTCTGAAGGCACCCTATTTGGAAGCGGAAAAATCTTCCGGATAAATTAAAAGACCTATAACTAAACAACAAAAGGGCACTGGCAAATTACCATATAAAAACCTTGAAATGAAAAAGAACTACAAAATCATTTTACCACTATTACTTTCTACCCTATTCTTAATAAACAATGCAAAGGCAACCATTGTAATAATTGAAGCCGTCGGCACAACAACAGCTACAGAAGAATTTATTCCTAATGTGGCGAATGCAGTATGCGGAGATACGATACGCTGGATAAAAGTAAGCGGCACACATACAACTGCATCAACCACCATACCTGCCGGTGCGGCAACCTGGAATTCACCAACACTTACTCCGAATGGTTTTACCTACGTAGTCACCTTGCCCGGAACCTACAATTACACCTGTCATCCGGCAAATGGAGGACATATGGATGCATCCATTGTGGTTACATGCACGAGCGGATTACCAACTCTTGGAAATGTGGAGACTACATCTGTTTATCCAAACCCTACCTCGGGCAGTATAACCATTAAATCCGCAGATGCAACAGATGGAATGATTTATATATATAACGGCACAGGGAAATCCATATTTCAATCTCCGATTTCAAGTACTTCTACCACACTTGAT
>JANOBN010000613.1:0-2647 GCA_031411675.1 Bacteroidota bacterium
GAAAGAGGAAGGAGCCGCTGTCTGCAACTCATCAGCACTATCTATAGCCGACAGGGAAAATACAGGGATGCCATTTTATTAAGCAGACAGGCCATGCAGGGCTTTCCGGCGGAAGGTGATACCAGTCATCAACTCGGACTCATCTATAACAGTCTGGGTATTGCTTATCAGCGCTTAAATAAATTGGATTCTTCAACGTATTATCACCGCAAAGCATTACGAGAACGTTTGCTCATTTATGATATTATTTATTTACCCTCATCTTATCTAAAGGTGGCTGATATTGAAAGGTGGAAAGGTAATCGGGAAGAAAGTTATCAATTATATGAAAAAGCAATTGCACTTTCTGACAGTACCGGTAACAGACAATCTTCTGTATCTTCTCTGATTGGAAAGGGGAACTGGGAACTGGATTTTAACAAAAATATTTCTGCTGCTGAAGTACTGTTTAATAAAGCATATGAAATTGCATCCGGTCTATCTGATAAATCATTTTATATAGAATCACTAACCAGCCTTACTGACTTGATGTTGTTAAAAGGTGATTATCAAAAAGCATTTCAATATGAAAAAAATATTCGGAGTCTGAAAGATTCGTTGAATTCATGGGAATTGCAGCGCATGGTGAAGAGCCTCGAAGTACAGTTTAATGTTGCCGAAAAAGACCGTCAGTTAAAACTGGCAGAACAGGAAAATGAACTGACACGATTAACCAATTATGCATTATGGAGTACCATTGCATTTATCCTGTTGATTGCAATAGCTGTTATCGTCTTTCTTAAACGAATAAATAATAAGAATAAACAATTGCTGATCACCAAACAGGAACTATTTAACTCACTAGATGAGCAAAAGAAGTTGAAGGAGATTCAGATGCAAAATGATCTGGAGCATAAGGAAGGACAGATGTCGGCAATGATGCTTCAGATGTTGCAGAAAAATGAATTGATGCAGGAGCTCCAGGAAAAACTGGCCCAATATAAAGAGCTTAATAGCGACCCTGCTTTCAATCGTATTATCAGCAAAGGACAGAATCAGGATAAGGACTGGACAGCTTTCAACTCCTATTTTGAAAGTATAAATAAGAATTTTTACATGCGGTTAAAAACGGCTTATCCTGAAATAGGCCCAAACGATTTAAAAATCTGTGCGCTGATAAAACTGAATCTTTCCATAAAAGAAATGGCCGCCATCCTGAATATTTCACCGGATAGTGTAAAGACTGCGCGCTATCGTCTTCGTAAAAAACTGCAGTTAAATACCGAGGATAATCTTACCGAGTTCATTTTAAGCCTTTAAGGTTTTTTTGTCTACCTGCTGAATACTTTTTCTTCAGAGCTTGTCCACTTTTTGTCTACTTGCTTTTCTTGTAGCAGGCTACACATGCAGTTAGCTTTGTTTCACAAATAATGAGTGCCCAAAATCTGTATAAACATCTAAAAACTCATCTAATGAAAAAACAACAACTCTTCCCTATTTTATTTTTAACGGCATTGACATTCAAAGTCAGTTCACAGCCATGGATCAATCATGGTTCCGGTTTAAGTGCTGCCGGTGTTTGTCTGGTTGACATTTGCGCACCATCTGATAATGTTGCCTGGGGAATATTATCCGTATTCTCTGCCGGCACCTGCGGGGGCGCCGTTCCTTATTATACACGAACTACCAATGGCATTAACTGGACAGCCGGTATTATTTCTTTGCCAACTGATGTTACACCGGTTTGCATTTCGGCAATAAGCAGCACAACTGCCTGGATTGCAGCAGCCAACATCGCCTCCAACACCACAGGTTATATATATAAAACAACGAATGGCGGTGGGGGCTGGGTGTTGCAGAGTACGGCTACATTTAATGATGCCGTGAGGTTCATTCACTTTTTTAATGCGAATGATGGCGTTGCTGTAGGTGATTCATCTATTTTCATTACTGCAGATGGGGGAACAAACTGGCAGGCAAATGGTGCATTACCTGTTCCTGTTGCTGCAATTGGATCGGGCACTACCATTTTCTTACTGAATAGCTATGAAGTGCTGGAGAATACCATTTGGCTGGGTGATAGCTACGGATATTTCTATAAAAGTACTGACCGTGGATTAACCTGGAACCTTTTGCCCAATAGCATATCTCCATCTGCTGTAAAAGGAATTGCCTTCCGCGATAGCTTGTATGGTATTGCTGTTGCAGCACAATGGGTTTCAGGTGGTGGAAATGGAGGTGGCGGTTATGCCGATTACAGTGTGTTTACCACCGATGGAGGAAATTCATGGCAGCCAATGACAGTCAACTTTTTCTCTTCAAATGTGGTTAACAGTAGTGCAAAATATGATGTTGCATACGTTCCGGGAACTCCAAATACCTTTATTGTAACCAGCGAGTATGATGCTTCCTATGCAGCATTTTCAGCCATCACTTATGATGGTGGTTATACCTGGCAATTGATTGATTCTACCGAACAACATACAGTGTGTGTTTTCACCAGCCCTACAAAAGGCTACTCAGGAGGATATATAAATAATTTTCAGAGTGGCATCCATCGCTGGACAGGCAACGTTGCAACTCCAGTGGTTGATGTTTCCATTGATAATGATTTTTCCATCTTCCCGAATCCGGTGAAAGATCATTTAACCATTAGAAAAAATAATGA
>JANOBN010000614.1:0-4729 GCA_031411675.1 Bacteroidota bacterium
AAATGAAGCAACTTATAGAATGTGTTCCCAACTTTAGCGAAGGGCGTGACTTAACAATTGTTAAACAAATCACCGATGCTATAGAAACGGTGGAAGGTGTATTGCTACTAAATGTTGATCCGGGTAATGCAACAAACCGTACCGTTGTAACCATAGTTGGTGAGCCTGAACAAGTGGTGGAAGCTGCATTTCGTGGTATCAGTAAAGCCGCGGAATTGATTGATATGACTAAACACAAAGGTGAGCATCCACGGATGGGCGCTACGGATGTTTGTCCGTTTATTCCCGTTGCAAACATAACTATGGAAGAAACCGCTGGATGGAGTAAAAAACTGGGTGAGCGTGTTGGTAAAGAATTAAAAATACCGGTGTATTTATATGAGGAAGCACAAGCCGATAAAACAAGAAATAACCTATCCGTAATCCGTACAGGGGAGTATGAGGGCTTTGCAAAAAAAATTGCATTGCCGGAATGGAAACCTGATTTTGGTCCGGCAACATTTCCGGCTAAGCATGGTGCGACTGTTATTGGTGCCCGTGATTTTTTAATTGCTTATAATGTAAATCTCAATTCTAAATCCGTTAAACGTGCTAACTCTATTGCATTTGATATTCGCGAAGCAGGACGAATAAAAACAGATGCCAACGGGAAAAAAGTATTAGATGCCAATGGAGCTGAAATTCGTATTCCCGGAAAATTAAAAGGAGTAAAAGCCATTGGATGGTATATTGAAGAATACGGTGTTGCACAAGTATCCATTAATATTACCCGATTTAAAGAAACACCGTTGCACATTGTATTTGAAGAATGTTACAAGAGTGCTTATGAGAGAGGAATGCGCGTTACCGGTTCTGAATTAGTAGGGCTTGTTCCATTATCCTGCATGCTGGAAGCCGGTAAATATTTTTTAAACAAGCAGCGTCTTTCTTCCGGAGTAAGTGAACAGGAATTAATTCACATTGCGGTGAAATCAATGGGGCTGGATGAACTATCTCCTTTTGATCCGCAAAAAAGAATTATTGAATATGTATTGAATGAAAAGAATGTAAGACCATTGGTTAAGATGAGTCTTACAGCATTTGCTAATGAAACAGCGAGTGAATCTCCTGCTCCGGGAGGTGGAAGTATTGCTGCATATGCAGGTACATTGGGAATATCATTAGCAACAATGGTAGCCAACCTCAGTGCATCCAAAAAAGGATGGGAAGCACAATGGGAAACATTTAGTGGTTGGGCAGAAAAAGGTCAAAAATTGAAGGAGGAACTTTTATATATGGTGGATGAAGATACCCATGCATTTAATGGCATCATGCAGGCATTTCAATTACCGAAAGGCAGTGAAGAGGAAAAGGCGGCTCGCAAAAAAGCCATTATGGATGCCACCAGAATTGCTATTGAAATTCCTTATAAAGTAATGCAGTTATCATTGGCAAGCATGGACATCATTAAAGCCATGACAGAAACCGGTAATCCGAATTCCGTTACCGATGCCGGTGTGGGTGCTTTATGTGCACGCGCTGCCGTGTTGGGTGCAGGACTTAACGTGCGGATAAACACCGTAGGGTTTGAGGATAAAGTTTATGTGGAAGAAATATTAAAGAAGGCTGCAGAATTAGAAACCAAAGCAATTGAAATGGAGGCACAAATATTAATGATTGTGAATACAAAGATTGGAGCATAGTTTTAAAAGTTTAAATTCATCCGGGCACCGCCTTTACTTTAGAATAATTTTAACTTGCTTTTACTTTCCTTAAAAATCAGCTTCAATTTATACTCTCTTCATGAAACTCGAACATAAAAAACAAAAAGTTGCTCCTATCGGACATTTTATCTACCGTATGGGAAGGTATCTCCTCTTTTGTTTTGGATTAATCGTGTTTTCCGTGGGAATTGGAACCTTGGGTTATCATTTCTTAGCACACCTTAACTGGCTGGATAGTTTTTATATGTCGTGCATGATTTTAACAGGTATGGGTCCGGTGGCGGAAATGACTACCAGGAGTGCAAAGTATTTCTCCTCTTTCTATGCCTTGTATAGTGGCATTGCTTTCCTGAGCATCACCGCCGTGTTCTTTGCTCCCGTCATTCATCGTGTACTGCACATTTTACAGGTGGAAAGTGATGATGAGTAAAATGGTTTTTGATCATCATTCAACCACAAAAAAAGCCCCTAATTAAAAATAGTTTACATCTAAATACTACCTGGGTCTCCCCTTTGAGGCATATTTAAGGAATCATTTACCTTTTAAAATTTTTTAATCAAAATCATATCCCGATAGCTATAGGGATGTAAATCAAATCGTATCCAATTAGCTATCGGGACATAAATCAAAATCTTACCTCGTAAATCGTACTTCGTAAATCCCCAAGCTGCCTTCCCAATATTGCTTTCCTGCCGGTTCGTTTCTTTTGTAAAAAAATCCAAAAAATTGCCCGAACCTATTTTCATTTTCACCGTATATTTATATTCCGGGCATAACGTATGAATTTCAGGCAATTCCTTAGTCGTTTCTTCTTCTCTTTTCCTGTTCAGTTGCTGATTATGCATCTGAAGAAGAATCAGATAATGATGTTGTACTGGCTGGTGCTCTTCGGATGCATTACAGAGTCGTTTGCCCAGCGTTTCGGTATTCCTTTCCTCTTTCTCGACCCGGAATATATGGGTAAGGTCGGCATGCGCTCCTTCTTTGTTATGGGTGTTTGTCTGGGAGCCTTTATTATGGCTTTCAATATTACCAGCTTCATGTTGAATGGCTTTCGTTTTCCATTCTTGGCTACGCTTTCCAAAACATTTATCAAATACGCCCACAATAATTTTATCATTCCATTGGCTTTTGTGATTACCTACACTTTTTGTATCATCCACTTTCAGTATTACAGCCAGTTGGTTGAAGTTTCTGTAATCATCCGCAATTTGCTGGTGATGTTTGGTGGTCTATTATTAGTGATGATTGTCACACTTCGTTACTTTCTGATTACGAATAAAGATGTATATAAATTATTCGGCGTTGAACATTCAGATGTTACAGCACGTGAACTGGAAACTCCTAAAAAATCCACCAACCGGAAGTTCTGGAGAGTGGATACCTACATTGATTTTCCTGCAGGTATAAAGTTGGTTCGCGATACCAGGCATTACAAACGATACATGCTGGAGTCGGTGTTCAAACAAAATCATGTGAATGCGGCTGTTGTGGAGATTGTTGTGTTTGTTACCTTTATTACGCTCGGACTTTTCCGCAATTACCCCTTCTTTCGTATTCCTGCAGGAGGTAGTATCTTGTTGTTATTTACCATGCTGATGATGCTTTCCGGTGTGTTCAGATACTGGGCAAGAGCATGGGCCAACACGCTCATTGTTGTTTTATTTATCGGATTAAATTTCCTGTCATTATTTGAAACATTCAATCCGCGTAATCAGGCTTATGGATTAAATTACAAAGGCTCTAAAGCTCCCTATACCCGTGAAAGTATGGAAGCTCAACTCGACAGCATTATATACAATGTGGATATTGCCCAGACCATTGATGTACTGGAAAAGTGGAAGGCAAAATGGAAAGCACGTGGTGTGGAAAAACCCAAAATGGTTATTCTGAATTTCAGTGGCGGCGGATTACGATCTTTTGTTTTTTCATTCCGTACACTTCAAATTATTGATAGTGTGTATCAGGGTGATTTTATGAATCATACGCGACTGATGTGCGGCTCTTCCGGAGGAATGATCAGTGCCAGTTATTACCGTGAATTATTCCTTCATAAAAATATTAAATTGCAGGAAGCAAATCGTCATCCCGACAATCAGTTTCTCACCAACACAGGAAAAGATCTCTTAAATAATCTTGCATTCAGTGCAACCGTTGCTGATATATTTCTTAATCCGCAAAAATTTACGTTGGGTAAATACAGTTATGTAATGGATCGTTCCTATGCCTGGGAAAAGCAGTTCAATGAGAACACCAATTATGTACTGAATAAAAACATCAGAGATTACGTAATACCGGAACGGGAAGCCCTCATTCCACAGATGATTATCAGTCCTACCATTATTAACGATGGCAGAGCACTTAATATTTCTGCATTGCCAACCAGTTACCTCTTGCGTGCACCGGATGGAAATCATTCTTCATTTACAGAAGTATGTAATGGAATTGAATTTACACGCTTCTTTGAACATCAGGATGCATTAAACACCAAATGGACCAGTGTGCTTCGAATGAACTCCGCCTTTCCTTATATCATGCCTGCCGTTTCACTTCCTAGTGATCCTGCAATGGAGGTGATGGATGCCGGTATCAGAGATAACTTTGGTTTCACTAATTCACTGCAATATCTTTTCACTTTCCGTAACTGGATTAAAGAAAATACCAGTGGAGTTGTTATGGTGCAGATCCGCGATACGTATAAGCGTCCGCAGGTGGAAGACAACAGCGTTAAAACAATTGTAGAAAAACTTACGGCTCCCATGCGTAATCTGAATGGTAATTTCATCATCATGCAGGATTATAGTACCGACCGTAATATACAATATGCAAAAGCATGGTTTGACGGCCAACTGGATTTTGTTTTATTTGAACTTCCTGAAACAAAAGAACGTGTTTCCTTAAGCTGGCATCTTACTGAACGGGAAAAGTTGTTTTTAAGAGCAGCCTCCTGGACACCGGATAATCAAAAAGCATTAAAAACGCTTATGCAATTGATACCGCCATTGCCAAAGCAGTTGCTGTCATC
>JANOBN010000615.1:0-9119 GCA_031411675.1 Bacteroidota bacterium
GCCTATTGCAAATTTCCTAAATTTAGCTCACAAATTCCTAAATATAGTCAAAGGTACCTAAAATTCTCCAGGAAAAACCGCTGTTTCGTGGTCTTTTTTCAAGATACTTGAGTATACATGCGCGTGAGTTAGCAAATTGTGAGTTGTTGAGATAATAGAATGACAATTTCAATAAAGCTTCTATTTGTTATAAAAGCAACTATTCCGTTTTTATCAACTCTATCACTTGCCCACCTGTAAAATCTCGCATACATATCATAGGTCTTAGGCTTTTGTGCTGTACTATTTTCAATATATGTTGATTTGATTCGCTTATCTATCTCTGAATACTCCCGATTTTTATTGTTTTCATTTTCATTTAACTGGTTTGCATTATAAGGTGGATTACCAATAACGACAGATATTTTTCTTCTATTCTGATCTGAAATCCTTCTTGAATTTTCACTACTCAATCCAAACAAATCGTGCTGCTTTCCACCATAAGCCAATGCATCGGTATTATCTAAAGTATCTACAAAACAGAGGTTTTTAAATTCCTCATAGTAATTCATCTTCTGCTTAAAGGTGTATTCAATATTTAGGTTAGCAATGTAATAGGGAAGAATGGCCACATCATTGGCATGCAGTTCATTTTTGTATTTATGCGCTAAGTATTGGGGCGGACATTTATCAATAATGTTGCAAATAAAAGTTCCTGTACCTGTCGCAGGATCTAGGATATCCACATTTTTATCCCATAACAACCGTTTGAAATGTTTTTCCAATAAATAATTGGTGCTGTCAATCATGAAATCAACAATTTCATTGGGTGTGTAAACCACCCCTAATTTATCAGCTGCTTTTGGGTTGTATGCTTTGTAAAAATTCTCGTAAAGCGATTTTAAAAACTTTTGCTTTTCATGATGATCAACAATGCCGGCGGCAGCAGCATTAATGGCATCGTAATAGTGTTCAATACTACCAAGCAAATTTTTACGGTCGCTGTAAGAAAACAGGGTTCCGATTAAATTCTCCAGTTCTTTGGCAATGCTGTTATGCTGATGAAATTCTGCATCATCAAAAATTTTATTAAAAATGTCGCTGGTTAAGATGTGTTGTATCATCATCTCCCGCACATCAGCCATAGTAATGTCAGGATTGATCTCTGCCTTGCAATGTGCTAAGAATGTTTCACTTGATTTAATAAATGTTTTATTCTGATCACGTGCAGCATCAATTCTTTCACGAAGTGTGATTAGAATAGTTGGTATATCTTTTTGAAAATGATCCAGTGCATCATTGAATTTTCGTATTTCAGGTTTTTCAAAATTGATAAATGCATTAAGTATTCGATCAAGTTCGTCCGGAACGCGCATATTGATGCGCATCAATTCCTGCCCTGCCTGAAACAACACTGCATTATTACTATCCTCAAATAAAATATTGTTCAGCGGATAACCACGCTTTACTTTTTTATCGATCTCTTCGTTAAGATCAAGTGATTCATCCTTGCTTTCCCAATAACCATAATCAAGTCGAAGAATATTCTTAAGTGTCCCATCCGGGGTAACATCTTTCCCTTTAGTTCCTCGGATTGGCAATTCAGCGACCAAAACCAGGTTCTTCTTTTCACCATAATGGCTTAACAGATTATAAAACTCATTACGCACAGAGGTTTCTTTACGGCTTCCTCCGAACTGAATGAGTTTATCTACTTTAGTATAATACTGAGAAATTAATTGTTTAGACATAAAATGCTTGCGGCTAGTATAGGCAGCCTAAAAATGCATATTATTAATTGAAAATTATAAGAGCCCCAATAAACATTTTAACAGGCATAAAAAACAAAAGCCGGTCTTTTCAGACCGGCTTCGCTCCCCCTCCTGGGCTCGAACCAGGGACCCCATGATTAACAGTCATGTGCTCTAACCAGCTGAGCTAAGGAGGAATTTTACTCTTCTCATCCGCAATCGGATTCCCATAACGGGTGAGAAAAGATCAACTCTCCGGCTCAAACCATTCTGACAACAGCCAGAACTAAAACACGTGTAATCACGATTTGTTTAAACGGGATGGCAAAAGTAAAAAAAAAGTATCAAGACACAAGTATCGGAAGCTAAGAATTGAATTTTTCCAATATTCTTGTAATGGTCTATTAATCAGTGTAATGCCTCACAAAATCAGATGTTGGCGATTATTGAAATGAGATTTTAGACATCTGTTTAAACATTTTTGAATTTATTTATGAAGGATCAAGAATTTTTCTGCATTTTTAAAAAACCCCTAACCCTAAATTAATAAGATGGGGCAAATCACTAATTTCTCAAACTGGCATAAAGTGGATCACCCTATTTTAATCAATATGAAAAGAAACCTCCTTCTGTTTTTAAGTCTTCTCCTTTCTAAATCGCTTTCCGCACAGCCAACAATGGAGGTTCCCGACAACCTCATAACGGAAGGCATTTCGCTAATCCCGGCATCTTTAGTGGAAGAAGTGAAGAATTTTACAGAAGCACGCTCCGCCTCTTTTGTCGACTGGCATCCACTAAAAAAGGAAATGCTCATCACCACCCGATTTGCAAACAGCAGTCAGCTCCATTATGTGAAATTTCCCGGCGGCGATCGCAAACAAATTACTTTTTTTGAAGATGCAGTTAGCTCTGCTACGTTTGAACCCATAAGGGGAGATTACTTTTTGTTTAGTCGTGATATCGGTGGAAACGAATTTTCACAGCTCTATCGTTATGATATGTTGTCAAAGAAAACAACATTATTAACGGATGGCAAGCGCTCACAAAATGGAGGCATCAGCTGGAGTTCTAAAAAAGACAGAATAGCTTATTGGTCCACCAAAAGAAACGGTCAGGACAGGGATATATATATAATGGATCCGATGAAACCGGAAGAAGAAATAAAGGTGGTGGAGAATAGCGGTGGAGGATGGAGTATTGCCGACTGGTCATCTGATGACAGCAAATTATTAATACAGGAGCGACTTTCCGTAAATGAAATACGTATTTATCTGCTCGATATTAATACAGGAGTGAAAACCAGAATTCTTCCTGACAATGATGAACGCACTGTATATAATGCAGTAACATTTACAAATGATGATAAGGGGATTTATATAATTACTTCAAAGGATAATGAATTTAACAGACTTGCTTTTTTTAATCTTACCACAATAAAGCTTGATTTTATTACCACTTCCATACCCTGGGATGTAGAAGGGGTTACACTTTCAGAAGATAAAACAAAAATGACTTTTATTACGAATGAAAACGGATTATCGAAATTGTATTTGCTTTCTACTGCTGATAATAAATTTACACTTGTTGAAGGACTACCGGCAGGAACCATAGGAGGTGCAAAGTTTGCTAAGGATGGTAAATCTATTGCCGTTACTGCAGCCACTTTTAATTCTTCTTCTGATGTATATGAATACACTTTTGCAACAAAAAAATTTCAACGATGGACGGAAAGTGAAACAGGAGGAATGGATGTGTCGTCCTTAAGTGAGCCGGAACTCATTACATGGAAATCTTTCGATGGTAAATTGATTTCCGGTTATTTATATAAAGCAGCTCCCAAGTTTACGGGGAAACGTCCTGTAATAATACAGATACATGGTGGTCCGGAAGGTCAATCCCGCCCTGTTTTTATCGGACGCAATAATTACTTTCTGAATGAACTGGGTATTTCGATTATCTTGCCTAATGTAAGAGGATCTACGGGTTATGGTAAAACATTTACCGATCTGGATAATGGAATGAAACGTGAAGAATCAGTAAAAGACATTGGTGCTTTATTCGACTGGATTGCACAACAACCTACGTTGGATAAAGAAAGAGTAATGGTTACCGGAGGGAGTTATGGTGGTTACATGACCCTTGCTGTTGCAGCCACATATAATGATAAAATAAAATGTGCATTAGATGTTGTTGGTATTTCTAACTTCAATACGTTCTTGAAAAATACAGAGTCTTACAGAAGAGATTTGCGACGAGTGGAATATGGTGATGAAAGAGATCCTGAAATGGCGGCATTCCTTGAAAAGATATCACCGCTAAATCATACGGATAAAATCAAAAAGCCGCTGTTTATTGTGCAGGGTCAAAACGACCCGAGAGTACCATATACGGAAGCTGTACAGATGAAAGATAAAATTAAGGAAAACGGAGGCACAGTTTGGTTTCTGATGGCAAAGGATGAAGGTCATGGTTTCCGAAAGAAGAACAATACGGACTTTCAGTTTTATAGTACTATAGAGTTTATTAGGAATTTTTTGATTAAATAAATTGCTGAATTACCTCAGAAAAGTTAGCATCAACAGGGGCTGGAAAATAATTCCTTTTAATAATCGGTAACCCCAATATACAATTCAGAATAGCATTCAATAGCTGAAAACGCAACAAATTGTTTTTTAATTACAATAATAAACTATATTTACTTTTCAAACTCTCAGCCATGAAGCGAATTTTACTCCTTATTGTTCTCAGCATGCTGCCCCGTATGTCAATAGGTCAATACTTAGGCTGGGCGCATGTTTTCGAAAAATCACCGGCCCCTGCAAGCGCGACTCCGGAAGATATTGCTACAGATAATAGTGGTAATTGTATCGTGTCTGGCCAATTTAACGGAGTTTCTGATTTTGACCTGGACACAACAGCGCAGATGCTGCTTACTTCCGTTTCGGCTAAAGACCTGTTTTTGGCCAAGTATAATCCGGCGGGCACCATTCAATGGGTTAAACAGTTTTCTCCAACTACAGCGAATAGTTTTTATATCTTTAACGTTTCCTGCGATCATGCTAACAATATTATTATTTGGGGTGTAATTAGTGATACCATTGATATAGATCCAGGCGCCGGAACAAATACTTTTTTCAATACCGCAACGGGAGGCGATTATTATATAGCCAAACTTGATCAGGATGGTAATCTTTTATGGGCAACGACCACTCAATTATCTACCTCGAAAATGGTGCCTGCATCAGTAGTCGTAGGTCCGGACAATGATGTTTATTTATGCGGGACATTTAGGGACACAATCGATTTCGATTTCGGGGCAGGCGTTGCAATGGACACTGCATCCACACAACTTGTTAATGCCGATGGCTTTCTGGTTAAAATGGACCCTGCCGGAAATTATTTATGGCATAAGGTCTTTAATGGTTATCTCATTCCTTACATGAGAGATATTGCCTTCGATAGTCAGAAAAGAGTGTATGTCTGTGGTAGCTTTGATTTCACTGTTGACTTTGATCCGGGTCCGGCACAGCATTACTTGTCTTCGCAGGGAGCCGATGATGGATTTGTGGTGATATTGGATGAGAATGGAATCTTTGTTAAAGTGATGAGAGTAGGAAAGTGCACTTCCGATGATTTTGTATTAAATATTCTGCTTGACGAAAACGACTTCATATATATGCTTGGCGTATGGGATAATACAATGGATTTTGACAATGGGCCAGGCGCTTATAATATTTCAGCAGTTAGTAATAATGATTATTATCTTGCTAAGATGGATATAAATGGCAATATACTTTGGGCAAATAAGGTCGGGACAAATATTAACGGATTTGATGTTGTAATACCTAATAAGATCACCTATGATCTGGTAAATGAATTATTATTAACCGGACGCTTTACAATTACCAATGACTTTGATCCTACTCCTGCTTCCAGCCATATATATACAGTTACGAATTCTATGGGCGATGGCTATATTCAGAATATTGATGTGAATGGCAATTTCAAAGGGCTGAATATTATTTCTTCTACAAGTAATGACGGGTATAAGAGTGCAGCAGTAACTTCATCAGGCACTATTTATACCGTTGGAAATTTTTATTTTTCAGTTGATTTTGATCCGGGGCCGGCTCAATATATTTTAACTTCGTCAGCCACTACCAGTTATTTTCTGCAAAGCCTGAACGCCAATGCCAATTTTGCCACCGGGAAAGTGTATCGCGATATGAATCTGAATGCTATTTATGATTCCGGTGATTATCCGTTGCAGAATTGCCTGGTTCATTGCAGTTCAGGTAACAATTTTATGACGAATAGCAGTGGTAATTATATGGCATATTTCGATTCCGGAAATGTGTCATTGTCTTATAATAACCTCCCTCCATTAGCAAGTGCAGTTCCATCATTTTACAGCATTAGTAATTCCAATTACAACAACACGGATGTGGGAAAAGATTTTGCTGTGCAGGTGCCGGCAGGAACTAATAATGCAAGTGTTTTACTCACTAATCTAAATTTAACACGAACAGGAAGGAATTCTTATGTTGATTTAACCTACGTCAATAATGGCACAAATCCATTATCCGGAAGTATCAAGTTCGTTTATGATCCTAAACTGAATTATGTAAACAGTAGCATTGCTCCGTCAAGTACTTCTTCTGATACCATCTGGTGGAATTACAGCAATCTATTACCATTAGAATCAAGAACCATACATATAAATTTTGTTGTACAAACATCAGCAATAATAGGGGATATGCTACAGAGTAATGTACTATTAACTTCCACGACAGGCGATGATTTTCCTGCTGATAATGTTGATACACTTTATCAATATGTAATTGCCTCGTTTGATCCAAATGATAAGCAAGTGATTCCTGCAACAGGACTAACCACACAACAAGTTGCAAACGGTGATTATCTGGAGTACATTATTCGTTTTCAAAACACGGGAAATGATACAGCATTTACTGTTCAGCTAGTGGATACATTGAGTGCATTACTGGATGTTTCATCATTTGAAATACAAGCCTCCTCACATCCATTTTTTGCACAATTAGCAGGAGGAAATATTATGCGTTTTGTTTTTAATAACATTCTTCTTCCTGACAGTACAACAGATGAAGCAGGTAGTCATGGATACATACGTTATCGGATAAAGCCATTGAATTCTGTTACAGCAGGCAATGTTATTGAAAACACAGCACACATTTATTTTGATTTCAATGCGCCGGTGGCAACCAATACAACTGCAACAATCATCAACAACGTATCAGCAATAAGTTCAATCACAGAAACAGGTGTATTTATTTATCCCAATCCTGTTTCCGCAGGAGGACAATTGAAGTTGATTGCAATACCTGGAGAAAATATTCAGATTAGTTTATTTTCCTTAACCGGTGAAAAGGTATTTGATAGAAGAATATTGTTCGGCAATGGAGTAAATATAATTCAAATACCGGTAATTGCTGCCGGAATTTATAATTGTTTTTTAGAATCTGAAGAATACCGATCAGTAATTAAATTAGCAATAATGGAATAAAAATTGGGCAGAAAAGGGTATTTAATCTGTCAAAAAATGAACCCAGTTTAGATTAAGGGTTGTGTATATTTAATAACCAGTCTTTATTATTCCCTGGCTATAATGAATGTAAGCATACAAAAAAAATAGTCTGTATTAACAATATTCTGAATTTTTAATTTAATGAATTTAATAATACAACGCCAGACATCCATTATGATTTAGTTAATTCTGAGATATTATGTTTTTCTTTTTCTGGGTTATTCATTCCTTCAATTGAGATTCACTTAAATGCCGATAAGCATTTTCTACCATCACGATTCCATCATCCACAATAACTCCAATAGCAAGTGCAATACCTGTTAAAGACATTATATTTGATGAAAACCCTAAATAATTTAAAAGGATGAAGCTTGATGCTACAGAGATTGGAATTTGTATTAAAATTATGACGGCGCTTCTCCAGTGAAATAAAAAAATCAATATTACTAATGATACACTTATAAAGACTTCCAGTAATGTTTCTTTAACAGAACTAATTGCTTCTTCAATTAAGCCACTTCTATCATAATCAATTTTAAATTTTACTCCCTCAGGTAATCCTTTCTGTAATTCCATCAGCTTTGTTTTTACACTTTTAATTACGGCATCTGCATTTTCGCCATAGCGCATAACCACAATGCCCCCAACCTTTTCTCCTTCTCCATTCACATCAAAAATTCCATAACGTATATCACCCCCATTCTGAACAGTACCAACATCGGCTATGCGAATCGATGTATTTTCTGAGTTCTTTAGTGCGATATTTTCTATTTCGCCAATAGATTTAATATATCCAAGCCCCCGAACAATATATGATTTATCGCTCATCTCAAATTTTCTGCCGCCAACATCATTATTATTCGCCTTAACAGCTTTTAAAACATCCATCATAGACAGGTTGTAGAAATTCAATTTTATCGGGTCAATAATAATCTGATATTGCTTTTGAAAACCACCAAATGAGGCCACCTCACTTACACCGGAAACTGTTTGCAGTGAAAATTTTATATACCAGTCCTGCAGTGCTCTTAATTCTCCGAGATCATAGCCTTTCGCATCAAGTGTATACCAAAAGATATGTCCAACACCTGTTCCATCAGGACCAAGTGTTGGAGAAATACCTTCCGGCAATAGTTTCTGTGCAAAGTTTAATCGTTCGGTAACCCTGGTACGCGCCCAATAGATATCTACATTATCTTCAAATATTAGATACACAAAACTCATCCCAAACATAGAAGCACCTCTGATGTTTTTAACTTTTGGGATGCCCTGAAGATTGGATACTATCGGATAAGTAATCTGGTCTTCAATTACCTGTGGGCTACGCCCCATCCACTCGGTAAATACGATTACTTGATTTTCTGACAGATCAGGAATAGCATCAACAGGATTATTTTTTACTTCATAGATGCCCCAGCAAAACATGGCAAAAGAAATTGCTAAAACCAGAAGACGGTTGCGAAGCGAGAAGGAAATAAGTTTTTCTACCATGTTAAATTGATTAATAGGAAATACATTGCACCGGGCAATTAAAATTAATTTTTTTGATGCTCTGTTAAAGCCATTTCGCACTTCGGACAATTACCCGCCTTATCAGAAATTACATCAAGATCCATCTCGCATTGATAAAAGGAATCGCCGCTGTTAAGTTTCGAAGTATCCAGTTGATAATTTTGTGAACTTTCATTACTATGCATGCCTGTTGATTCCATGTTGTGCTGCTTATTAGAGTCATTGTTGCAGGATACCAGTAGAGTAGCGGTTGCCACCATTGATAAAATGATTGATTTTTTCATGTTTTTGAATTTTTAGATTTATTATTTTAT
>JANOBN010000616.1:0-2316 GCA_031411675.1 Bacteroidota bacterium
AAAATTCTTTTGGATGTCAAAAATTAATCTTTTTATTTCCTATTCACATGAGGATAAGCCCTACTTTGATAAGCTAAAAACGTATATCAACAGCGAAAACTGCCCCAATCTTACCATTTGGGATGATGGAGAAATTAAACCCGGCACTGAATGGGATCAGGAAATTAAAACAAAACTGAATCAATCACAGATGGTATTGTTGCTAATCAGCAATGACTTTCTACGGTCTAAATATATAAACCAGGTAGAGTTAAAATCCGCATTTGAAAGGCACAAAGAAAAAAAATGCCGGGTAATTCCAATATGGGCCAAAAACTGTTATCTCAATAATCACAAAGAGATTACCGATATACAGGGCCTGCCGGTGGGCATGAAATTCCTGAGCGATTTGGGTGAACAAGTATATGCCCAGTATACCGAAATTCAAAAAGAGATAACAGAATTATCTGCCGAAATGTTGACAGATGCAAATATTCTTAATGCCATTGCCCAAAATGACAAGCAATCTGGCGAAGCCATAGCAATTGAAGAACTGCGCAACAAAGGAAAAATATTTTTATCGGTACCAGCTTCGGAAGAGGGCAGGAAAAAGCGAATGGCATTCATGTACCAGGTGGAAGGAAAAATAAAACATGAAGACTGGCCTTACCAAATTATCCCTTCGCTAGAAGAGACCCAAGAACTGCTGAAAAAAAATCAGGACGATATTATTGCTGCTTGCAAATCCCATATAAAAGAGTCGGTGTATTCTATCCATATCATTGTATCAGAAAATGATCTCACCGCAGGCCCGACAAAACACAATATGACCTATCAAAAAGCCTTCATGCAGACAGTGCATTTCACAAACGCATTGTTTGGTTTCTAAATGCCGACTTAATAGAAAAATTTGATAAAGAAGTCAGTATGGATCCCCGTTTCATTGGCAATGATTATGAAGCAATGTTTGATAAGATTAAAAGCCTAGACACAGAAAAAGAGCAAAAAATAAATGAAATGAAAAAAGCTTTTTCTCCTAATAAAAAGGTTTTTATGTTTTACGATTTTACCAAAGACCATAATAATGAACTAAGGATTAAATTGAAGAAACGTATTGAATCGGATAAAAACATTGCCGTAATACCAAATATGCCCAACGGCATGGTATCTGGCGACATGCAGGAACTGGAAAAATGCGAAGGTGCGTGTATCTTTTATGGGTCTGCAGATCCCGAATGGTTCATCCAACGGCAGTCGATACTGTATGCATCAGGTAAAACCAACTCAAAAGCAATATGTATTGATGAGCCAGGTTTGGAAAAGAAAATTGAAAGAGATCTTATGAACAATGTTTTTATAACCATAAAAGGGGAAAACGATTTTGAGAGCAGCGTAAAAATATTTCTGGATAAGTTAAATCTTACTATATGACAATAGCAAATGCTTCCGATCCGGGCGCCAATACTTTCCAGGTAGATGAATTTTATCTCGACCTTCAGGAAGAAGGAAAAAAGGTAAGAATGCTATCTGGCGAGGAGATTACCCAGCGGCCTTTCCCAGGGCTAAGGCCATATAAAACATCCGAGTTCCAGCTTTATCATGGAAGGGTTGGGCAATCTGAAGAACTTATAAAACGCTTATCAAAAAATCGTTTCCTTGCTGTTATCGGCAGTTCAGGAACCGGTAAATCTTCATTGGTTAGAGCAGGCCTGATACCTCAGTTGTTTGGCGGTTACCTGCACGAAGCAGGAAGCAAATGGGATATTGCTATTTGCAGGCCCGGCAAAGACCCGGTAGAAAATCTTACTGTGGCACTTGCCAGTATTTTATCCCGTAAAGAAAACCCAACAGAACTCAGGGAAAATTTTGAAAAATTTGAACCCTTATTGAGTAACTCGGTTTTCGGTTTGTTGGATGCGAAGGAAATGTTGGATAAAGTGCAGCATGATCCGCAAAATCAACCAGCCAACCTGTTGGTTATTATTGACCAATTTGAGGAACTTTTTAGGTTCAACCGAAAAGACCTTGGCAAGGAAAATATTGAGAACCAGTTTGTAAATCTGCTATTAAAAGCAGCAAAAGATCCGAAGAATCCCATTTACGTTATTATTACGATGCGTTCGGAGTTTTTGGGAGATTGCGCAAAGTACCGGGGCCTGCCCGAAGCAATTAATAAAGGACAATACCTGGTGCCGCAGCTGAACAGGGATCAGATAAGAGAAGTAATAGAAGACCCGATTTTGCTCGCTGGTAAAAAAATTGAACCTGGCCTCGTAGAGCTTCTTGTAAATGAAATTGAGGAAAGCAAAACAAAAAAAGATCTTGACCAGTTGCCCA
>JANOBN010000617.1:0-3166 GCA_031411675.1 Bacteroidota bacterium
TTTCTTTTTTGCAAACAGGTTATCTAATGCATTCGCAGTTTGCAATAGCTGCATCATTTTAACACTATCAGTAATAGAACAAATTACTTTAACCTCCTCTCCTTCTTCAATGCCCTGAATATTGACATGGGGCTGATTGTCCGGGAATAAGGTAAATTGAATGCCTGTTGCTGTGTTAAGATTTATTGTTTTCATAATTGAGGGGTTATTTGATTTTATACTTAATTTAAATTCACTAGCAAAGATAACTTCTTTAAATAATTTTTTTCAATATTTCTAATTATGTAATTATTATTTTTAATTATGTAAATACCGACTTTATCTCGATTTTCTTTTCGGGTTTATGCTTAAGGGAGATTTCGGCAGATGGATCCACATCAGGGCTAAAATAGCTATAATTGTCAGAATTTGTAAGAAATTGTCATTTGTTTGTGTTTTATTCACATAAATGCTTTTTCAGATAACTATTTCCCGAATTTTGCGTTTAATTAAGCGTGATTTTGAAATCTTGTGCTTTAAAATATTTTATCTGTTTTTTGCTGATTTTGTCGGCAGGCAGGATATATGGTCAGGAAATGTGGGGAATCTCCAATAGTAATTACGCCGGTACTATGGGTCATGAGTTAAACCCGGCTTCAATTGTTGCTGCACCCTTTAAATGGGAAATACTTTTTCTTTCTGCTGATGTTTCGCTGATGAATAATTACATGTATCTGAAAAGAAACAGCCGGGCAATAAGAATGGGAGTAAGAGGGGAGTCGGTGAATGATGAACGTATTTCTGATCGTTACACTTCTTCTGATAAAAAAGCATTTGGATATGGTTACCTCAAATTACCTTCAGTAATGTATTCCTCAAAAAATTGGGGTGTGGGCTTTCATATTTCTACTAAAGTGGGATTAAGTGCAACAGGAGTTCCTTATCACCTTGCAAAGTTTATGAAAGAAGGTTTTGATTACACGCCACAACATAAAATTAATTACAGCGGAGGAAATTCTGATCTGGCGGCAATGAACTGGCATGAAGCAGGCATTACAGGAGGAATGCTTATCCGTGATGATAAAACTAACTTTATTACTGCAGGAATTACTGTTAACTATTTATATGGATTAAACAGTGTTTACATGTTAATAGACGATATCAATTATACCGTACAGTCCGATTCACTCTGGCAGATTTATGTTGCGAATATGGAATATGGTCATGCCTCCGCTGATGCCGGAGATAATGCTGCCAGTGATGCATTAAGTAAAAAGGGTGCCGGCTTTAGTACCTCCGTGGGTGTTCAGTTTTACAGAAACAGAAATGACGCCGCTTATAATCCTTGTTTTCATGGCAAGGCTACCAAAAAGTACGACTATAAAATCGGAGTTTCATTAATAGATATCGGAAAAATAAACTGGAACCGTAATGCTCAAAAGTATGTATTTGTAAATGTTTCTACCGATTGGTATGGTATTGATACGCTGAAGCTGAATAGTTTTTCGGGTTCTGATTCAACTTTCAACACGCAGTTTTATGGCATTCAAAATGCCGGACTTGTTGCAAATTCGTACTCCATCTTTACTCCTGCTGCAGCTGCAGTTCAGTTTGATTATGCATATTCCCCGACAATTTATTTTAATGTTTCAGTTATACAGCGTTTACCAATCAGTAACTACATTATAAAGCGACCCAATCAGATTTCTGTTACAGCACGTTATGAAACTAAGAATTTTGAAATTGCTATCCCTTATAGTTTATACGATTATTACCGTAATCGCTTAGGCCTTGCAATCAGGTATGGTGTACTAACGATCGGAACCGACATGCTGGGCCCTTTCACCGGATTGTTTAATACCTATGGTGCTGATATTTATTTCGGCATTAAATGGCAGATTGCAGACTCTTGTGATAAAAAGCAAGGCAGAAAGGGAAGTAAGCCAAAAGGGGGTCGTACCCAGGGCTGCTTTAATGATTTCTGATAATTGAAGAATATATATATAAGCAGATCAATCTTTATATATACAGATTTCTCGATGCATACCTTCTTTTCTGGATGCACGATACATTCCTACTGAATTAAAAGGTAAACAGATGTTTCCCGCACGATCAATAGCAATTAATCCGCCTTCTCCGCCTAGTTTTACCAGCTTATCATTTACCACCCTTTTACAAGCCGCTTCTAATGTTAGTCCTGCATATTCCATCAGGCAGGAAACATCATAAGCAACAACGGCACGAATAAAAAACTCACCATGCCCGGTACAACTAATTGCACAGGTGTTATTGTTTGCATAAGTGCCGGAACCGGGAACAGGGCTGTCTCCGATTCTGTTGTAACGTTTATTTGTCATTCCTCCGGTGGATGTAGCTGCCGACAAATTACCAAATCGATCTAACGCTACTGCACCCACTGTGCCGAATTTTTTTTCATCGCTATGGTCCAGTTGCACTTTCCCTTCACTTTTTGCTTTCTGCCATTGTTCAAACCGGAACTGGTCGTAAAAATAATCTTCGGATTCGAACACTATCTGTTGCTGTCTTGCAAATTCTTCTGCGCCGGGGCCGCAAAGAATTACATGTTCACTTTTTTCCATTACAGCACGGGCGGCCTTAACCGGATTTTTTATGTTTTTGACACTTGTCACAGCTCCTGCTTCAAGAGTATCGCCACGCATTATGGAGGCATCCATTTCATGTGTGCCATCATGTGTAAATACAGAGCCTTTACCGGCATTAAAGAGCGGGCAATTTTCCAGTTCTGTAACGGCAAACGTTATTGCATCAAGTGATGTTCCGTTCCTTTCCAGAATATGATATCCAGCATCCAGTGCTTTTTGAAGTGCATTTCTGTAAAGCAACTCCTTTTCTGCAGTCATTTGTGAACGAAGAATGGTACCTGCACCGCCGTGTATTGCAATTCCGAATGTCATAGTATAAATAATGTATTAATTAGTTGTTTTTCGTTCACCAAAGATAGCACTTCCGATTCTTACCAGTGTACTTCCGCAGTTTAATGCAATTTTATAGTCATTGGTCATGCCCATGCTTAACTCCGTTAATTGAAAATCTTCTCTCAATTCATGGTATAATTTACTTAACGACTGAAATTCATTTTCAACTTGTCTGAAATTATCGGTATTGGAAGCCATTCCCATCAGACCTTTTATTTTTATTTTTTTTA
>JANOBN010000618.1:0-4488 GCA_031411675.1 Bacteroidota bacterium
TATTATTATTAAACTTTAAAAGTAGAGGATGATTTTTAAGATTCATCGGGGTATTATTACATCTCAAAATTAATAATAATTTCAGGTGCTGACACAGATAATTGTAAATTATTTAACAATTTTTATAAACTTATATCCTCCCTTCTCTGCACCCCACACCTGCTTTCCATCAGAACTATAGCCTCTGTCCCAGCTTAGCAGCATTTCCGGGTGAACCTGAACTGTGCTGGTTGCGTAACTCGCACCATAAAGTTCACTCGGGCAATCCTTTTCATGGGTTGCTCCTTCAAAATATCCACCCTCATTATAAGTCAGATAAACTGTACAACCTTCCTTTAAATGAATACTGTCCTTTTCCAGCGAGTTAACCAAGTCCGGCTTACCTATATAAAGCTGAGGAGTGTTTAGGGTATAAACAGCACTTTGATATTTATTTCTTCCCTTTTGAGAAACACAATATATCCTTTGGCGATAGGGCTTATCCTTCTTGGACGATAAAGCCTGCTCTACATACATCCAGTGTTCCAAACCGTCTTTAGTTTGCCAAATGGGAGTAATTACAAGATTTATATCGCGGTAGGTCGTATCAGATTTAGCCTGAGCCGAGCTGGTATAAGTCCCTGCCATCCATTCCGTAAGTTCTTTAATTCCAGTAACCTGGCTAAATGCCATCTTCTGGGTAATTAAAAGTAGTAGCAATAGTTTTCCTTTCATTTGACAAAAGTAAATAATCTTTAATTACCGCTTTTTGCCAATCTCCTTTACCATTCCTACTGGATTTTGGTTAACACCAAACAATATTCCGCATTAAAGTATTTGTTATGGAATTTTTTAGGACTTTTTATTAGAAATCTTACATCGTCTATTACAACAAAGCGAGCCTTTGTAACCTTTTGCATGAATAGTAAAAACACCTGTATGCCTTAGCTAAAGCATTAATTGGAAAACTTATTTAGATCATTAACGTAAATCAGGTTCATCTTACAAAGTTGGATTTCACACAACATTGAAAAACCAGCGAGTTATTGTGTGGGTAATTTGTGCTCCATAATAACACCCCATTATGAAGAACACAACACAATATTTATTCACACTGCTGCTGCTACTTGCCATTAGCACAACGGCAAACTGCCAGGTACAATCCGGTAGAAAATACAGGATCGTGGCATATAAGAAAGGAGATCAGTCGATACAAAGTGTGTCCAATGAAGTAACAATAGTTCCTTCCATGACTATGTATGTTCCAAATACATTTACACCTAATGGAGATGGCTTAAATGATACTTTCGGTATTAGTGGTGAAGCCATAACCGAATTTACCATGATGATTTACAACCGATGGGGTCAATTGATTTTTGAAACATCCAATGCTAATCAAAGATGGGATGGAACACTGCAAGGTGAAAAGGCAGCAGAAGGAAGCTATGTTTATAAGATAACTGCAAAAGGACCAACCGGTGTAAGACAAACAAGAGAAGGGAATTTTAATCTAATCATGTAATTACTGATGACGATCCTGATTCTTACCTGTTTAGTACAATTTCTTCAGCGAAAAGGATTTATTAAATCCGGCAAAACAGATGGTCATTTCCTTTGGTTGAAAGGGACAACCTCCAAATCCATTTGATTGAGCTCAACTAAGTTGGTAAACTGACCTAAACTGTTGGTAAATGGATTTTATTTGCTTGCCAATGTTCGTCAAATGGGCTTCTTGATAAATTTATTCACTGAATACCAATTGTTTATGAAATTTCCTCAAATTTCATGTTGGAACATAGAATCACACCCCTTACATTTGAGAACTATTAGCCACAGTATAACAGTTGTTGACCATTAAAATACAGCATTCTGCCAAAACTCTTTAAAACAAAAAACATGCAAATCCAAATGCAAAATCTTATCAGAAAAGTTCTTGTAGTAGCAGGCTTACTTGCTTCAACTACCATTCTGACAAATGCTCAAACCCTTCAGCCTTATAATTATTACACATTTGATGGCGCAACTGGTTTAGAAGATAATATGCTTAACAACACTTTAAATTTTACAGCTTTTCAATCCCCTTATTCTATTAGCGCGGCTAACGCTTCAGGAAATGCTGTTGGAAAATGTTTAGTTTTAAGCAGTGCATCCAGGCAATTTGTATCTTCTCAACCATTGCCATTGGATAGTGGAATTACCATTGAATTTTTATTCAAGCCTTCTGCTAACATCAATGAAACAGTTCAGTTATTCGGTCGTCGTGATGGAGCTGTTCAGGTTCGTTTTACGTATCCGATAATAAGATTTCTTACAAAGGTTACTCCTACCGGTAGTTCTACTGCTGTGTCGGATATAATGAACATTGAGCTTAATGGAATTGGAAGAATGTCATATGGTTATTATGTTGATGGCAACTGGCATCATTTTGCTTTTAAATACAATGCAAAAACCGGAGAAAAACAAGTATGGGTGGATGGCCAGTGTCCTGCAGAATTTCAAGCTGTTATCGGTCCAGGTAAATTTGCTGCAAATGCAACAAATATTACCAGTAACATCATGGATATAAATACTAATACAGATTATTATAAATATGTAGGTAACCTTGATGAAATTGCATTATATCCATACGCATTACATCAAAATATGATTTACAAACATTACAATGAATTTAAGAATGGGAATCATTACACTTTCGGATTTACATCAACGGTTCCTCCTGTTGCTGCAAGCGTTGTTGGTTCTGTTGATTTAATGGAATTTGCACCGGGGCATCCCAATGCTTCAGTTGATGCGTTAACTCAGATTAAATCATTCCCAACACCAAGATACAAACCCGGTAATACATTATTCCCAAATATTCCGATATTAAATCCTGCACACATTGCAGGATATGGTCAACCAAATGTTTCATATAATACAGCTGTAATTCAAAGTAAAGAAGTGCAGCGTCAGATGGTAACAGCCTTTAACTATACACTTATGGTTGCCTCTACTACTCATGAAAAAGGTCAGTTTGGCGATACCACTAAATTTTCCGGTGCATGGATTAACATGGCCAATCAGAACCCTTCCTGGAAAACTTCTGCCAATGCTTATTGGGCACAATTAAATCCCACAAGTAACGGATACGCATCATTTGATCCTTACATTGAATGTAGCTGTCTTCCTAATCAATCATACTTAAGAAATGCAGCAGGTCAGTTAATTGACAGAAATGGTAATGTGGTTACCTGGAAAACAGAGAGCCCTGCAATGTCAATTGATAGTTTAAAACTTGATGGTTTAACACAGCGTAATTATGTAAATGAACTTGTTAATAAATTAACACGACCATTAGATGTTCTTTTTGAAAATGGTGAAGTTGTTACACATTGGACAGAAACAGGATTGACAAAAGATCCCACAGTATTGGCAGCAAAAAATGCAAGCGGCCTTACCTGGGATCAGTATATTGGCCGTAATATGAAACGCTTTACTGCCGGCTATATGGATCAATTCCGTACACTATCAAAATTATCCGGTACATGGGTTGAACATTATCAGTTAACTGCACATCCAAGTAATTGGAATTGGGCAGAAACAAGATCTTTAAATACATTTCGAAATAACCAGTATTATTCGAATGGTGATTTGTATCTTCAGTATCCTAAAGCATGGAAAAATGGTTTAGGTATGGCAAAAGGATGGCAGGATCTTGTTGAGCAGCGTTATGTAGAGATTGCTGCCGGTGATAAGTTGTTTTCACCTGTTGTTTCTGCAGGATGGAGTGCTACAGAAGAAAACATTGTACGACCTGCACAATATTTGGGATTTCTGAAAGCAGTAGCTCTTACCGGCGCTGAAAACTTCCATGCAGGTTATTTTGTAACTGCACTACCCTATCAATTGCCTGAAAATTATGTATGGCAAATTGCTATGCCATCTTATGCTCAAGGTTTAACCAGCCGTTTTGAAGATATTCTTCGTAATGGTTATGTAATGGAAGGCAATGTTCCTTCTAACTTTGCAAATCCAACAGGTACTCCTGGATATCAATTTGCTGCAGGCGACATCAGAAAGCTGGTTGTTGTCCGCAAGCATAATACACTTAGTAAATATGTGATAACCGGTAGCATTCAGAAATATTCCAATCAAGGTGACAATGTGGAGCCGGAAGGAAATGCAAGTATCAACCTTGATGGTGAAACATTAAAATTTAAAATCAGAAAACAGGGAAGTACTTATATTTATGATAAAACAAATCCTTCCTCTCCTGTATTTTATCAGTTAGATGCATGGCATGAGGCTTCTCATCCTTATTTCTGGAACAAGACATTTGATATCGAAGCAGAATTATATGATAACACTCCTGCAGGAGTTTCAATTAAAACTGAAGTTCCGGCTGGAACAACAACTGGTGACTATACTGATTACACCTCTTATGTTGCTTTTGCTTCAACAGGAAGTGTAGAATATAATTTTACTCCAAGAGGAACTACTCCTACTACTCATTATTTATGGGTTTTAGCA
>JANOBN010000619.1:0-6756 GCA_031411675.1 Bacteroidota bacterium
GGCGTAAATGTATAAAAACGACCGGAAGAAATTGCAACTGTATTAGTAGTTGTAAATGTGGAAGTTGAATTAACATGAGTGCTTGTATTCACAGAGTTAAAGACAGTTGATGAAGTAGCTAATCCCACTGATGCTCCTGAATTAAGTGTATTCACATTCATACCTGCACCATAAATAATTTGAACCGTATTAGAGGTTTCAGATAACCATACCTGGAATTTTGAAGCAGCAGTACCGCCAGTTGCTCTTGGCACAGTCACAAACCACTCCACCTTTAATATTCTATTAGGTGAAGAACCAGTTACAACATAATGAACTTTTCCGCCCAAGCCTGTTGCCAAATCATCAAAATAAGCCATAATACAAGGTGAATTAGTACCTGCGTTGGCGGCTGTATTAGAAAATGCGGTTGTAACGGCAGTTGCACCTAATCGTAACAAACCATTAGCGTTAGCGCTGAACTGGGTATAACCTGTTCCGGCATAAGTAAAGGTAAACCCCGCAGGAAGGGCGGTAACAACCGATGCCCCGTCATCACTACTTGCGGCAACAAGCTGAGTTGAGCCTGTCATGGGGTCCAGAGTACCGGTTGTTCCGGTCGAGAAGCCGTAGGCGGTTACCTGAGCATTTACCTCTGTTACATTAATGGCTGCAAAGAGCACCATCATCATGCTCACCAGCAGTTTCATTCCCCAAGTTCTACATCGGGGCGAAGTGTTGTTTGTGTAATTTTTGTGATTCATTTGTTTCATGAATTTAGTTTATATTAATTTTATTTATTTCTTTTAAATTTCTTACACTAAAATAACCTGCCATTCACCAGATATTTAGTGTTTAAATAGTAGTTAAATTAGTTCAACTTAATACCGTTACAGAGGGTAATAATGGTATTCCAAAAGTATCTGTTAGCGGAATTATAGTATGTTACGTTGTCAAATATATGACAATTTCTTACATAAACAAGCTTTTTTTTATATTTCGTTAAAAAATATTTTCAGGCTGTTAATAACCTTCAATTAAAAATTTAATTACCCAATTTATTTGGAGCTTTACCAATAATAATCAATGCTATTTATCAAAATTCCTTGAAGATTCGGTTTTTTTTCTTTAATTGCATGCCGTGAGGGTTTGCTTTTTTTTAATTTCGGGATCCTAATCTACCTAAAAATTATGAAAAAAATTCTAAGAACCGCGGTAATTCTTATTGGAATTACCCTAAGCATGAACAACGCTAAAAGCCAGGACAACCAGTTATGGCAAGACAAGAAACTTACTGATGTTCCGGGTTTCGAAAGCCGTTATGCAATGCCCGATAAGTTTCGGATAGTCAGTGTGAATCTGGTAAGTTTACGTAATAAACTGAGCACAGCTCCAATGGAGTTTACTCCGGCATCAAGATCAGTATCAAGTCATTTAATATTGACGATCCCTATGCCAGATGGCAGCACCTCCAGATTCAACATTTTTGAATCACCCATGATGGAAGCAGGACTTTCCGCTCAATATCCTGATTTTAAAACCTTTAGTGGCCAGGGTATTGATGATGTGCATGCGACCTTAAAACTTAGCATTACGCGATTTGGTTTGCATGTTATGATTTTATCACCAAAAGGATCTTTTTTTATTGATCCGTTTGATCAGCATAACAATAAGGATTATATCTGTTATGATAAAAAAGATTTTAAAGCACGACAGTTTGTATGTGAAGCGGAGAATGATTTTAAAAACTTCAACAATAATAAACAGTCCAATTTTCCTTCATTGAATAAAAGTCATGGCACACAGTTAAGGACCTACCGTTTAGCCCTTGCAGCAAATGCAGAATATACAGCATTTCATGGGGGAACAGTTGCAAGTGGCCTGGCGGCAGTTGTTGCTTCCGTAAACAGGGTTAACGGCGTGTATGAAAATGAGTTATCCATTCGCTTAACATTAATAGCAAATAATAACTTGATCATTTTTACCAATACGGCAACCGATAATTACACGAATGGGAATGGTAGTACGATGCTTGGGGAAAACACCACTAATTTAAATTCAATAATTGGTACTGCAAATTATGATATAGGCCATGTTTTCAGTACCGGAGGTGGTGGCGTTGCAACTTTAAATGGTCCTTGCGGTGGTAATAAAGCAAGAGGTGTTACCGGCTCAGGCAGTCCGGTAGGTGATGCTTTTGATATTGATTACGTGGCACATGAAATGGGTCATCAGTTTGGTGGTAATCATACTTTTAATGCAACTACAGGGTCGTGTGGAGGCAGCAACAGAGCGGCTTCAGCGGCTTATGAGCCGGGAAGTGGAATTACTATTATGGCGTATGCAGGTATTTGTACGGCAACGAATAATTTAGCGCCTAATAGTATTGCCTATTTCCATACCAAGAGTTTTGATGAAATAATCACTTTTATTACAAATGCCTCTACAGGCGGTTTGTGCCCTGCTACAACTAACACAGGGAATACCCCTCCTGTTGGCAATTCCGGTGGTGATTATACTATTCCAATTTCAACACCATTTACGCTTACCGGATCAGGTACAGACGCAAATGGTGATCCTTTAGTGTATTCTTGGGAAGAATACGATTTGGGCTCAGCAGGCGATTGGAATGCTGCCCAGCTTTCCACCAATGACGCTCCCCTTTTCCGCCCCTTTGAACCAACTACAAGCCCATCCAGAACATTTCCAAAAGTGTCAGACATTATCAATAATACTACAACGATTGGGGAAATCCTACCCACAGTTGCCAGAACTCTTGATTTTCGTTTAACAGTCAGAGATAATCGTGTTGGTGGTGGCGGTGTAATGCATAATGATGTTACTCAAAAAGTAACTACAGTTGCAACTGCAGGTCCTTTTTTAATTACCGCTCCAAATACTGCCGTATCGTGGGGTACCGGTACAACACAAACTGTTACATGGTCTGTTGCATCAACTGATATTGCACCTGTTAGTTGTGCCAATGTCAATATTCTTTTATCAATTGATGGAGGAAATACTTTTCCGATCACATTAATTGCAGGAACGCCTAATGATGGATCACAAGTAATTACGGTTCCCAGTAATGTTACTTCTCAAGCAAGAGTTAAAATAGAAGGTGCAGGAAATATCTTCTTTGATATGAGTAATGTAAATTTTTCTATTATCCCTGCTTCACCGGTCCTTACAACTTTAGTAACAAGCCCTCTTGCTGCAACTAACTTATGTGCCGGATCAAATTTAAGCGTTGCTTATACCGGAGATGGGCCGGCCAATGCCGGAAATATATTTATAGCCCAACTTTCCAATGCTTCCGGTTCATTTGCATCACCTGATACAATTGGTACACTAATAAGTACAGGATCGGGAAGTATAAGTTGCACTATTCCTGCAGGAACCCCGATTGGTACAGGTTACAGAATACGGGTTAAAAGCACTAATCCTAATATAATTGGTTCAGACAATGGAACTAATATTTCCATTTTTAAAACAGTTGGTGCTGCAGGTAGTATAACAGGTATTAGTGCAGTTTGTCAGGGTCAAATCGGAGTAGCTTATAGTGTTGGAGCAATCACGAATGCAACTTCTTACAATTGGACGTTGCCTTCCGGTGCTACAATTGCAAGCGGAGCAAACACTAATAGCATTACTGTTAATTATGGTACAGGAGCATTATCCGGATCATTAATTGTTGCCGGTACAAATGCAGGTTGTGGCAATGGAACAACATCTTCAAAAAGTATTACTGTAAGCGTATTACCAGGGGCACCGGGAGCTATCACCGGATCATCAACAGTATGTCAGGGAGTTGGTGGTTATATATATAGTGTGCCCGCAATTTCCGGTGCAACAGGATATATATGGGCATTGCCATCCGGTGCTTCGATAACATCAGGTACAAATACAAATAGTATCACGGTTGCATTTTCCGGCATTGCAACTGCAGGTAACATTACAGTAACCGGAACCAATTCCTGCGGATCAGGTGCTACATCCTCTCCATTCTCAGTTGTTTTCAGTGCTCAACCCACTGCAGCAACAATAAGTGCGGGAGGATCAACAACATTTTGCGCACCCAATGCGGTAAATCTTTCCTTTTCTCCTAGTGCCGGTCATCATTATCAATGGAGAAAAAACGGTGTCAATCTTTTAGCAACGGATACACTTGGTACTTATGCTGCATCAACAAGTGGTAATTATGATGTTGTAAGTACATTATTCCCCGGCACACAACAAACATTCAACAGTACCGGGCCGATAACCATACTTGATAATAGTTGTTCTACTTCCAGCAGCAATATTCTAGTATCCGGGTATTCATCAACTGTTCCATCCTCACAAATAAGCATTACAATTAATATAACACATACATGGGTTGGTGATTTAGTGATGTTTTTAGAAGCACCCAATGGTCAGCGATTGGGGCTTGTGAACAGACTGAATGCAGGAGGCAACAATGGGGATAATTTCGTGAATACTACATTTACTGATGCTGCTGCAGCAGTTGTCCCCGCAACTACAGGGGCCCCATATACTGGCTCTTTTAAACCACTTAACACCACATTTACTGTTTGTTCCATTACCACCACATTAACTTCGTTTGCAGGTTTTGGCACCGGTAGTATTAATCCAAATGGTTCCTGGCGGTTAAGAGTATTTGATCAGGCATCAGCAGATGCAGGCACGATTAATAGCTGGTCGATAACATTTCCTGCATTCGCAAGCGGATGTAGTTCGGCATCTAATGTTATTCCTGTTATTGTTAATCCATTACCTTTAATAACAGGTTTTACTCCGGCTTCCGGTGCTGTTGGTTCTTCTGTTAGCATAAACGGCAGCGGATTTACCGGCACAACGGATGTTCTTTTTAACGGATTAAGCGCATCTTATTCCGTTAGCAATGATAATTTGATTCTTGCAACAGTTCCGACAGGTGCGAGCAATGGATTAATCAGTGTTATCAATTCCTGTGGTACGGGTAATTCATCATCAAGTTTTTCTGTATTAAATTTCACCACTTTAAATCTTAATGTATTTCTAGAAGGTTTATATAATCCGGGTGGTGTTATGAATAATGCCATTGCGGGAAATGCAGATTCTATCACCGTTAATTTAATTGATTCTGCCAATCTAAATGTAATTGCTTACACTGCACAAAGTATTTTAAGTTCAACAGGATTTACGAGTATTAATTTTCCTGCATCGGTATCCGGTAACAAATACTATGCAGTTATCAGACATCGGAATTCAATTGCCATTTGGAGTAAGCAACCTGTGTTATTTACCCCGGTAACTAATTTGAATTTTAAATTGTAGCCTTTACAATAAGTTAAAAAATCTCACTGCATTTCTGTGGTGAGATTTTTTTTGCACTTCATTTAAAAAAGTAATTTTCTAATAACTCTTTCTATCATTCAGAAATACCTTAACTAACACTAAAAACACAAATTATTCAGATTTATAATTCTTGATTTGTAAAAACAAAGCTTCAAGTTTAGAATGTTTAACAAACAGGAAAGGTTTATTCTTAATTACATTTTTCATGTTGGTAATTCTTTTGTCAGTAAGCGGATGCGTACTTAAAAAACCGGGTATATCATTGCTGTTTTTATCTTTCAAATGGCTGAAAAGCTTCACCATCCCCATAGGATTAATTTTATTATTCTTCAGAATTTGCCAGCCATAATTATCCGCGTCTTCTTCAAAACCTCTGGAATAAGAAAGCATCCGCAATTGATTTGCATTGTCAGCAACCACAGCCATAATGCCATTTAGATCACTAAACAATGCAGAGATTAAAAGATAACCGGAGAGATTTCTGCACAGCATTTTCATAGAATGACGCTTTTTAATATGCGCTGCTTCATGCGATAACAAAGCAGCAAGTTCCGTGTAATCGTTCATTGATTCCATGATGGGCCTAAATATCACAATATGACCACCGGGAAGTGCAAAGGCGTTTTTTTCATCAGAGTGAACAACAGTAATTACCGGTTTACTGATTGTTCCGAAATTTATTTGATCCGCATATTGTTGCACAAATGAAGTAAGAGTTGAATCAATATCTGCTTCCTGAACGTAAGTGTTATAAAAATTTTCGCCCATTGCGGTATCATAAGATTCAGGAATGATATCAACGGCTGTTTCTGCTATCCGGGGAACGGCATATAAATAGGATAATACAATAAATCCAATTATTCCAAAAGTTATTAAAAGATGCGTTGCAATGCCAGCATGAAGTATTTTGTAATACCATTTGTCCCCTGAATGCGCTGCAAATTTTACCAAGCCTTTTCCAAAAACAACATTATCAGTTTCAATGGATTGTCCGGTCAGCAAATTATTATATATATGCACAAAGCTACCGGAAAATTGCACTTTAATATTCTGAAAACTCCAGCTTCCCTCCCGTTCATCACTTGTAATATGAAGAGAATTAGTATTAAGATCAATCTTCAGAAAAACATTAACCGGTCTGGAAGAATTTCCATCATACCATGCTGCTGCAATGGTTTCCATCAAATAATAAATCCAAGATCAATCATATCAGATAAATCTTCACCGGTTGCATCGTCATAATTTTCTTCTGATTGAACCAGTTTATCCAGATCGATATTCCCTTGCAGTTCAATTTTTGAAAAAATAAAATGCATAGTACGAACAACTACCCAAGAATAACCAATACCAAGCGTAAAAATTATGATAAAAATATTACTAATAATTAATCCGAAAAAGTCACCTCCTGTTGCATTCGACTTCAGCTTAATTTCCTCGCCA
>JANOBN010000620.1:0-9073 GCA_031411675.1 Bacteroidota bacterium
CTCCTCGGCGCGGGCCTTCTTGTTTTTAATTCCATTTCCATTGTAAGGGCTCATATTATCTGACATAAAGCCTTTGCCATCATCTGAAATGCTAACCTGAATATGTTCTGCCTCTTTTTGAATAGAGATAGTTACTTTAGTACAATGGGCATATTTGATAATGTTATGAATGGCTTCCTTATAGATCAGAAATATATTTTTTCGTTTGTTCATTTCCAGTTTTGTATCAACAATGCGCTCCTCATAATTAAAAGTAAATTGAATTCCGGCAGCACCTAAAAGTGAAGCAGCGTATCCCTCCATTCTTAATATTAAACTTCTAAGTGTATCGTTCGAGGCTTTAGCTGCCCAAACTACATCTCCGGTCTTATCAATAATCTCACTTGATGAATTTTCTATTTTTTCTAAAATTGATTTTATTTCTTCCGATTTTGCTCCGCTTAGTTTTTTATTTGCAATCTGGCTATAGAGGTGAATGCTTCCTAACGTTGAACCAATATCATCATGCAAATCGCGCGCTATTTTGCTTCTTACTTCCTGCAATTTTAATATCTGTTTGATACGATAACGATAAAATGTATAAACAGTTCCACTCAACATTAGTATAACCGTAACATAAAAATAAATGGTTTGATAAAATGGTGGAGTAATAATAACCGGCAATGACATCACATCACTCTCAACTCCATCACTATTGATTGCTTTTACTTTCAAAGTAAAATCTCCGTGCGGCAAGTTGGTGTAGGCAATCACCGGGTTGTTTTGATTGTTTCTCCAGTCATTATCAATACCCTCCAAAAAATATTTGAATGTTAATTGCTCATTATTTGAAAAACAATTTGCGGAGACGTAAAATTTCAGAAAATTTTTATCAAAATTCAGATTTATTTTTGAATGCAATAGGGAATCACTCTCTATATCCATAATCCACAGTCTGGTAACTGATACATCGGGTTTTTCTTTATCTTCAATAATATTATTTGGATTAAATGAAATGTACCCGCCGTCATACCCTGCAATTAAATTTTGCGATTGTGTTTGAAAAAAATATCCACTAACGATTTCTGCTATACCATTTTTACTATCGTAAAGTTTATAACGATTGGTTTTGGTATTATAATTAATCAAACCTGTTGATGATATCATCCAGAGATTATCTTCCCCCACTTTTGCCAAACCTTGCAATGATTTTATGTCATTGGCAAAGGAAACAAAGGGTTGCGATTTATCATCAGGAAAAAACTTTAATAAGCCTTGCCCTTGTGTAGTGAGCCAATAGGAGCCATCACTATTCTCAGCAATATCATAAACATCGTTTATAATAGGAGAATTGGTAAACTTCTTATTACCCCAGGTACGATGTGGAAACAGGATATCAGGTATTATAGGTTCTGAGGAACTAAAATTGTTAAACAAAATTGAATCAGGGATAAAAAGTTGCGAGATGCCTTGTGATGCTCCACAAGCCCAAAAATTATTTTTAGAATCGATGAATAGTTTTCGGGTGAGGTTATCGAAATAGTCTTTGGAATCTTTTTTAATATAAATCATTCTAAAAATATTTTTTTTATCGGGATGAACAATATGTAGTACATGTCCATATAACGATGCAACAATTATGGTATCAGATTTTCGATTGTACTGAACAATGCTATTGACCCGTGATGAAGTGATGGAATGAAACCAGTGACCGGAAACTTCTTTACTGCAGGGCACATTTGCGAGCGTCATTTTTAGGGTGTCAAATAACAGAATGCTTTTATTCGTCCCGATAAAAATTCGATTTTTAGAATCACGAAAAATGCTGAAAAGTTGCTGCTTTTCGTTGCGATAGATTAGATCCTGGTGTTGGTATTCTTTTTGGTTTATGTTCTTATAAAACAATCCGCATTCAGATACTAGAAGTTCTGTTCCACTATACAAAACCAAACGGTCGTACACTTTACAACGCCCACTATTGGATGGCACCGGAAGTTTGGTATTCATAAACTGATTATTAAGTAGGTTAAAAACAAACAACCCGGTTTCAGTCCCGATCCAAATACGATTGCAATTATCTTCATAAAGACAGTTGATACGCTGAGAATTGATGCCGGGTAATTTATATGCCTGACTAAACGATTTTGTTTTTAAATCAAAAAATAAAATGCCGGAAGTTTTTGTACCACACCACAACTGTTTATTAGTATCTTCCGCAAGAGCAATAATTTCATTTCCCGAAACATTCATTTTATTTGTTCCATCAAAGAAATAAGTGTTAAGTCTCCTTGTTGTTTTATCAAATTCATGTAACCCATTATCCCAGGCACCGCACCAAATATGGCCATCACTTCCTTTAAAAATGGTATTGATTGTTCTGGCAGTATCTGAAACTATCGTTTTATTTTTACCAATTGTTCTTAACCTTTTCAGTGATTCATTAATTCCGGCAAAGTAGGGAATGGTGTCAATTAAAAGTATATCATAATATGTATTTTTAGAGATGTTATTTTCCAGTAATGATTGTACTGCTAAATCAAAAATCTGCAATCCTGAATTAGTTAAGCCTACCCATAAACAATTTCTGTTTTTGTCAAATGCAATATCATTTACACTGTTTGATACAAGGGATGAGTTGTCTTTGTTGTACGATTTAAATTTTCCATTTCTGAAATTATAGCTGCAAAAACCGGAGGATGCTGTACCGATCCATAACAAGGAATCATCATCCAAACAAAGGCAGGTTATATTATTACCACAAACGGAGGCAGGATCATTCTCCATATTTCTGAAGGCAAAAAACTCACGGCCATCATATCGATTCAAACCATCTCGGGTGCCAATCCAGATAAATCCCAATTTATCCCTTAAAACACAGGTAACCTGATTGTCAGATAAACCATCCTTTGATGTAAGGTGTTGTAATAAAAGAGTTTTTTCCTGAGCAATGGAATTACAAATCGTTAAAGCAAAAAGGAAGGCTAAAAGAATATTTCTATTGACCATAAGATATAGTAAGGAAAATGGAAAACAAGCTATGCAATGTTATAAAATTCAGCCTTAATATAAAAGAAACCGGGCAAAAAACTACTTTATAGGGATTATATCAAGTAACTTGTCATTTAACAGACAATTAAATTTTTGTAATCGCATTCTCTTTGCATGTTTAAAGGAGAACGCAGGAAGTGAAAGGAAGCATTAAAACATTTAAGTTTAAATTGTACTTTATCGAGGCTTGGGGCCTTGGTATGTTTATGGTTTCTGCTTGTTTTTTTACAACTATTCTTGAATATCCGAAATCGTTTGCCCATTTGGCTATACCTGACCCATTTTACAGGCTGGTAATAATTGGCGTTTTGATGGGCATAACGGCATACGCAATATTAAATTCTTCATGGGGGAAACTTTCCGGAGCGCACATTAACCCTGCGGTTACTATTGTAAATTACCGATTGAGAAGAATTTCTTTGCAAGATGCTGCTATGTATATTTCTTTTCAAACGATTGGTGCAACGGCTGCAGTGTATTTAATGCAATTTATTTTGGGAAGTGCCTTTATTGATAAACCGGTTCAAAGTATTGTAACAATCCCCTATTGCGGACATCCATTGCATGCCTTAATCATGGAATTAACTATTGCATTTATCTTAATGCTTACAATACAAATGATTTCTAATTCCGGATTCAGCACTTATACTACAAAAGCTGCCGGGTTATTAGTTGGTATTTATGTAGTTGTTGCCGGACCTGTATCCGGTTTTGGAATGAATCCTGCACGGACATTTGCGAGTGCATTACCGGCACATAACTGGAACTCCTTCTGGATTTATTTAACCGCTCCTGTAGCCGGAATGTTGCTGGGAAATGAAACATATTTATATATAAGACGGCAGTTTACACCAAAAAGGAATGCAGAAAGAAAAATATTAAAGAGTTTACAATTTGAAAATAAACAAGATGAAAAATAATAAACAAATAATACTTCTTCTATTTTGCATAACCTGTTTTGTGTTAAAACTTCATGCGCAATCGCAAAAGGTAGAAGCGGTCGGATTTACTGTTTCTGATATGGATAAGGCCGTTAATTTTTATACTAGTGTTTTATCCTTCGAAAAAATTTCTGATGATGAATTTTCGGGAGCAGATTATGAAAAACTGGAAAATGTTTTTGGCTTGCATATACGAGTTGTAAGGATGAAACTGGGAGATGAAATCATTGAGTTAACGGATTACTTAACGTCGGGTGGTTTGCCTGTTCCGGTTGATGCACAAAGTAACGATTTATCCTTTCAGCATATTGCTATCGTGGTAAGCGATATGGATAAGGCTTATCAGCAATTGAGAAAATATAATGTGGAGCATGTTTCCACAGCACCACAAACATTGCCTTTAACAAATAAAGCAGCAGCAGGGATTAAGGCTTTTTATTTTCATGATCCGGACAAGCACAATCTTGAACTAATATTTTTTCCTGAAGGCAAGGGAAATCCCAAATGGCAGGTTGATAAGAGTAAACTATTTCTGGGAATCGACCATACTGCGATTGGCGTTTTATCCACAGAAAGAAGTCTCAATTTTTACCGTAATATTCTGGGATTGGAGTTAAAAGGAGAGAGCTTCAATTTCGGTACAGAACAGGAACACCTGAACAATGTAGAAGGAGCATCGCTACACATTTCAGGATTAAGAGCAAGCGATGGTCCGGGACTTGAATTTTTGGAATATTTAAAACCGGGTCCCGGCCTCGCCTATCCATCATCTGCAAAGTCCCATGATATTATTGTATGGCAAACTACGTTAACAGTTAAAGATTTAGTAAAGCTGACCACCATATTAAAAGAAAAAAATTACTCATTTGTATCAAAGGAAATTGTAGAATTGGAAGGCAAAGCAGGAGTTAAGCGCAAAGCAGTAATAGTAAAGGATCCTGACGGGCATCAAATTTTACTTCAGCAGATTTTCAACATTGAAAAGGAATTAAAGTAAAGCGAAATAGAACGGAGCACAGAAGTATAATTAAACTGATTTTTGATTTTTCGTGAATTACCGGCTTTATAACTGGTATTGCAGGGCTGAATAATTTCCTATAAATGTAAGCTGCACTACATTTCTTTTTTTAAACACCATCTATTTTTGCTGTATGTCAACCGAAGAAAGAATTACTTGTCAGCTATGTGGAGATAAGGTCGATCGTTTGATTTATCATTTTCATTTTGACAGCGAAAAAAAGGTACTTGACCTCATAGAGAAGAGTAATCCGGGATGGGTGGAAAGCAACGGTGCTTGTTCCAGGTGTTATGATTATTATAGCTTTCAAACAGAGCTTGGAAAGGGAAACATACCGGAGTCAGGGCCGTTTTTTCCGGTGAAGTCAGTGGATGATTTTATAATTGTACCCACACCGATCCGTTTAAATGTAAATCCAAAATATTCCGGAAAAGGAATTACCATTTGTTTTATTGACAGTGGTTTCTATCCACACCCCGATTTGAATAACCGGATAAAAATAATTGTAGATATTACCAATTCAAAAAACAAGAAGTCGTATTTTAATAATTCTCATCCGGAAAGCTGGCATGGTATGATGACATCTTCAGTATGTTGCGGCAATGGATTAATGTCAGATGGATTATATAAAGGAATTGCCTCAGATGCTGAACTTGTGTTGTTGAAAGTACAGGATAAAGACGGGAAAATCTCCACTGCTAATATTGTAAGAGCATTACAATGGGTAATCAGAAATCACAAAAAATATCAAATACGAATTATCAACCTATCTCTTGGTGATGATTTTGCAACCTCTATTCATGAGAGTGAAATTGATAAACTGGCGGAAAAAGCTATATCAAAAGGAATTGTTATTGTTGCGGCTGTTGGTAATGAAGAAAATGCCTCCATAAAACCTCCTGCAAATGCAGAAAATGTTATTGCAGTAGGAGGATTAAATGATAATAACCGGTTAGAAAACACAGGCCGGAATTTATATCATTCAACATATGGTAAAACAATTGATGGTTTGATAAAGCCGGAGTTGATTGCACATTCCTGCTGGATTGCAGCACCAATTTTACCTGGTACATTTGAGAAAGCTGAGGCGGAGGCGCTGCATGAAATAGTCAGCAAAGGTGATGCTCAATTAAAAACTATTTTAAATGCAAAAATTCACCTCACACAACTGGATCTTCATCTGAAGGATGAAGATTCCATTCCTGAAATAAGACAGCGTGTTACCAGCAGAATACAACAGACAAAATATTTTTCCAAAGATTATGTTCATGTTGACGGAACATCCTTTGCAGCACCAATTGTATCATCAGTGATAGCTCAGATGCTGGAGGCGAATCCGGAATTAACACCTTTACAAGTGCGGGAGATAATTTGCAGTACTGCAACAAAATTGGAAGAGCATGATATCATCAGGCAGGGATATGGATTGATTCATCCAAGAAAAGCAATTGTAAATGCCTTACAACAGAATACTTTAGAAGAGAAAGTAACCTCTCCGATACTTAATACGAAGAAGAATACAATATCTTTCTACACAAGAAGCAACTGTGCATCTAAAGTTGTTTTATCCGGGAGCTTTAACAATTGGGAGGAGAATCAATATTTTCTGGAACCCATTAGGAATGGTGTTTGGGGGATTGAAATACCTATGCTTGACAAAGGAGAACATCTTTATAAATTTTTAATAGACGACAAAGACTGGACTCCTGATATGAATAATCCATACCGTGAACCGGATGGGTATAATCACTGGAATAGTAAACTAATAATAAAATAGCTAAGTATGTTACCTGAAAATTTATTTCCTACACTAAAGTTCAAAAAATCCAATGTAATAATAAGGGTAATTTTGATAATGCTTGCAATTGCTGTTATATTCTCTACCTTTCGGCTCTGAACACAACTTAAATGGAAAAAGCAACAGGCTTTTTATTGATATTTGGCGTTATTTATCTGGTTTTGGGCTTGGCATTCGCCATCTATTTTCTTGCAAAGGGAATTAATGCAATTGATGAAGGGGCACACCAATCACCGGTTTCTTTCAAATTGATAATTGCTCCGGGAGTAATTGTATTTTGGGTAATTCTTTTGAGAAAAATAATGAAACAAAATTCTTAAACAAGAAAAAGGGCATGATACGCACATTAAGAAAAAGGCATTTGCAAACTTGGATAATAATTACTGCTATCCTCATTTGGATAATTCTCTTTGGCGTATTTATTAAAAAGTAATTTTCAAAAAATGAGTATAGCATACACAGCAGTCGGATGGAACAGACAAAAAAAGTTATATGACACGGTTATATTAATATTTTCATTATCTTATCTGGTACTTTTTATCAGCATCAATTTATTTTTTAATCCTGAAATAACCCAGGAAACATTAATCATACGTTCTACTTCCACACTATCAGTACTAATACTTCATGTAATTCTGGCTATTGGTCCACTTGCACGACTCAATACAAAATTCATCCCGTTGTTGTATAACAGGCGGCATTTAGGGGTAACTATGTTTTGTATAGCGGCCATTCATGGAATCTTTTCAATTATTCAATTTCATTCTCTTGGAAATCTAAACCCGGTTATTTCTGTTTTTACTGCTAACAGGCATTATGAATCTTTAACAAAGTTTCCTTTTCAGGCATTGGGGTTTTGCGCATTGATAATATTTTTTTTGATGGCAATAACCAGTCATGATTTCTGGTTGCATAATTTAAGCCCTCGTTTTTGGAAGACTTTGCATATGTTGGTTTATGTTGCTTATGCATTGGTAATTGCCCATGTAGTTACAGGGGTTTTGCAATATGAAAACTCAGGATTATTTTCATTTCTTGTTTTAATTGGAGCATCAACAATTATTTCGTTGCATCTCGTTGCTGGCATAAAGGAATACAGGAGAGATAATGAGGAACTTAATACCCTTTCTGATGGCTTTATTGAAGTTTGTGATGTAAATGATATTGAGGAATCGCGCGCTAAAATGATTTGTGCCGGAGGGGAGCGAATTGCAGTATTTAAATATGACGGTAAACTTTCGGCAGTGAATAATGTTTGCCGTCATCAAAATGGACCTTTAGGGGAAGGAAAAATTGTAGATGGCTGCATTACCTGCCCATGGCATGGTTATCAGTATTTACCACAGAACGGACAGTCGCCACCACCCTTTAAGGAAATAGTAGAAACCTATGAAGTTAAGCTGCACGGATCAAAGGTTTATGTTAACCCAAAGGCTTTTCCGGAAGGAACTTTTGTTCAACCTTGCGAAATAAATTAATGAAATGAAAAGCAAAGAATTTTATATTGGATACCTTGCAGAGGCTCCTGAAGAAACATCTCGTTTTATAAGAACGATAATTCTAATTGTTTTTATACTGTTGTCAGCAGCAGCAGTTTTGTTTGCACTAAATCAAAATAAATTTTCTACAGCGGTGTTTGAATATGGCAGCGGGAAAGAGTATACGGGTATTTATACAAGCTCCCCGGTCCCTGCAATTAAAATTAGTAATCAGAAGGATGTGAATGGAAAAAATATTAACCTAACAATTCCGCTGGTGGGATATGGAAAACATGGGGCAGAGGATGCAATAACTGAATATGAAAAAAGGAATGCTGTTTTATTGAATGGCAAACAAATTACTGTTAAGGGCGATTTAATATATAATGAAAAAACTTTTCTGTCATTAAATGAAGGAATGCCCATTGTACACATAGAGAACACCTCCTCAACCGGAGATAAGATGATTTCATTAATGGATACTGTGTTGAAGGGCGAAATTATAGATCCAAAATGTTATTTCGGAGTGATGAAACCAGGACTTGGGAAAGTACATCGCGAATGTGCGATCCGATGTATCAGCGGGGGCATACCGCCTGTATTCCGAGTAAATACCGGTGCCAGTGAATATCAATATTATTTATTACTTGGAGTAAGCGGCGAACGGATTAATGAGGAGGTACTGCCTTATGTTGCAGATAAGATCAGATTGCATGGAAAAGTATATCAATGGGGAAACTGGTTGGTGCTGCAAGCCGATATTAACAATGTGCAAAGAGTTCATTAATTAAAGTATTCAAAATTGCCTGTT
>JANOBN010000621.1:0-4325 GCA_031411675.1 Bacteroidota bacterium
TTGCCAGAGAACAGCTTCCGCAAGCAGGTTTTACGGAGCAGCAGATTGAAGCGGTTTGTAAACTGATTATGAAGACACACGTTCCTCAGGAGCCGGATACGAAATTGGAAATGATATTATGTGACGCTGATCTGGATTATCTGGGACGACCGGAGTTTACCGGTTTAGGATTGGATTTATTTAAAGAGTGGCAGGCTAAAGGAAGAGTAAGAGATGAACAGGAATTCAATCTGCTGCAGATTAACTTTCTTCAAACACATAAATACTGGACTTCAACTTCACAAAGATTACGTGAGCCTGTTAAACAACAACATTTGCAAAGATTAAAAATGTTATTGAACTCTGATTATTTTTAAACTACAGAGTCGTTAATGCTTTCAACAAAATACATATCGATCTGACCTTTGTTTTTAGCTTCTATTTTTCCACGATGAGAACATTTAAAATGATCCTTAATCAGTTCATAAGTAAAACCTGAAACATTTACCTTTCCGATTTCGCCACTGCTTTCCATTCGTGATGCAGTATTTACGGTATCGCCCCAAATATCATAAGCGAATTTTTTAATACCTACAATACCGGCTACAACAGGACCGGTATGCACCCCAAGTCTCAGATCAAAAAACGGTTCACCACGTGCTATTCTGGCTTCCTTGTTTGAAGCAATAAAAGCTTGCATTTCTAAACCTGCCTTCACAACATCCACAGGATGTGTTGCATTTGTAACCGGAATACCACCGGCACACATATAACTATCGCCAATGGTTTTAATTTTTTCTATACCGTATTTTGTAATGATGCGATCGAATTCGCTATAACATACATTGATTTCTTCCACCAGTTCTTCTGCAGAAAGCAGCTCACTGGCCTGCGTAAAATTTTTAAAATCAGTAAACATTACCGTCACCTGATCGAAACTTTTAGCTTTTGCTGTTCCTGTTTCTTTTAATTCTTCAGCCGTTTCTTCCGGAAGAATGTTTAACAATAATTCATCACTTCTTTTCTTTGCAGCGGTAATTTTTTTCTTCTGCTTCAATACCACACCAAGAAATAATAACACCATGGATAATCCTCCAAATGTTACATTCTTAATAACTTTCTGACGTTGAAGATCAAGTTCCTTTAATTCCTTGTCTTTGGTAAGAAGGTCAATTTGTCCTTGCTTCTTTTCAATTTCAAAGTTGAATAATAATCCGGAAAGCTTCTTATCAGTATCTATATTATACAATGTATCTTTTATTCCAATTAACAAACTTTGATACTTAAATGCATTGCCATAATCTGACTTCTCAGCATATACAAGTGCTAATCCTTCATATACATCTTTTAACTCCTTACTTGCTTCAAGGCTACGTGCAATACCTTCTGATTTTTTGAAATTTTCAATAGCCAGTTTCAAATCACCTTTTTTCTGGTAGGTAGATGCCAGTCCAAGTAGGGATTGCGTCATATCCAGCTTTGCTTCCAGTTTTTCAGAAATATCAAATGCCATGGTATGATATTTTATGGCGTTAACAAAGTCTCTCCGCTTCTGATAAACTTTTCCGATATTATTTAATGTGGAAGGAATATTTTCAGAACCTTCCAATGCTTTTAGTGATTTTTCAAAATAAACCAATGCAAGACTATCCTGGTTTCTTGCCATATATATTTCACCAAGATTAGAAGTAGATGTTCCAATTGCATCAAGGTCTCCCAGTGCTTCTGATATAGGTACGGCACGCAGATAGTATTTCAAAGCTTTATCATGTGTGGCAGGTTTATCAAAATACACAGCGCCAATATTTATACATGCAGTTGCTATGCGGAGTGAGTCATTCAGATCTTCCGATATTTTTAATGACTTCAGATAATATTCCAGCGCTTTTGCAGCATCTGACTGATTAAAATATATTGCACCCAGATTGCTCTGGATATTTGCCACCCCTTTTTTATCTCCGATTTTTTCAAACATGGCAAGCGATTGTTGCCAGGTATTAATTGCATCAACGTATTTTCCTTGCATGTAATAGGAGATGCCCACATTCTTTAAAGCCATTGCCGAGCCTTTGATAAAGCCCAGTTTACGGGATAAGGTATCCGCCTCTGCACTAATTAAAATAGCCTCCTCGGGTGCTGTGTTAAATTTACTCTTGCTTAAGGCGAGAAGGGCATTAACTTTTGAGGTGTCGGGCTTTGATTCTTTAACCAATTTGGTGAGACTATCATTCAAGGCATCTTGCGCAGGAGATAAAACGGGTAAAAACATGGCCCATACAAAAAGGGTAAATCTGGCTGTAAAGTAAGCCATTGAGTAAAGTGTTAAATTACCAGAAGTTTGCACAGGGCTAAACTATAAAAAAAATGAGGAACTTTCATTCCCCATTTTTTTGTCTTTTGGTTTTACTGTTTAATTATCTGGAAAACCTGCCAGGTGTTATTCAGCACCAGTCGCACCAGGTAAACTCCCGGCCGCAGATTATTCATATCTAAATCTACATTGGCTCCTGATCCTGAGAGTTGGGGAACCGAGGATTTGCCTAACATGTCTGTCACCGTAACCTGCAAACCTTCTATCTCCTCAGCATTAATATTGATATGTAAGAAGTCAGTGACAGGGTTAGGATAGAGGTTGAATAGCGATGGGTCAGAATTCTCAGTAAGAAGCGTACTTCTTGCAGAAGATAAACATCGTACCGAAGCGGAAGTAGCGGATGCAGAAGAGGTCTGCTTGGTTATATTTTCATACGATTTTACACTCCAGGTAAGCAGTGCGCCATTAAAATAAATATCAGCCGAGCCTGTACCGGGAAGAAATAGTTCCGGTTGAGATTGACTGAATCCACCGAAGGAAGAGATGTTATTCTCAATTCCTTTAGGAACAAATACAGCTGTTGCATTCGCATTGGTATATCCGAAATGTGCCAGATAATTAAATCCCGTTGCATTTGGGCCTAATGAATCAATACAATTGAGGTAAACCAGAATTTTCTGCGTACCAGGTCCTTTTGGATTGATATATATAATTCCCGGCTGATATGTAATTGAATAATTAGCAGGACTTGCCAATACAAGAGCAGAAGGAGTTAAACTATATACCCCGGCAATAGCAGGGTTGCCTCCAATAGTAAATACAGGTCCGGATATTATGGTAGCCTGATCACCATTTTTAAAGCCTGTATATGTAACAGTAAATGTTGGTAGCGGATCACCGGTATATGCTACCTGATTATCTGCTTTAACAATTAAAGGAGCAGGTGTAATTTGTAATGTGCCGTTAAATAATTGTAAAATGTAGTTGCTTGCTGATCCACCGGCAAGGGTAATAGTATAAAAGCCAACAGGTGATGTTATTGTAGCAGTTGTACTAGCCACCGGAGGTGTAATATCAGTTACATCATCGCTATTTTTAAAACCGGCATATATAATTGTAAATGCCGGATTTGCATTGCCGTATACTTTTACCTTATTTTCTGCAGTTGCAGTAAGCAGAGCAGGATTAATGGTAAGTGTTCCCGGATTCTTAATTATTATGTAGTTAGTTGAAAGTCCGCCTGTAAGCGTAATAGCATAAGTGCCGATATTGGAAAGACTATCAGCAAGTGTTGAAGCTAACGGTTGAGTAATATCACTGGCATCATCCCCATTTACAAAACCTGAATAAGAAATTCTGAACAGTGGATTCGTAGAACCATAAGTACGTGATGTATCAGTTGCTGTTGCTGTTAATGTTGCCGGATCAATTGTTAATGTACCATTCACATAACTGAATATATAGCTTGATGAAGAACCGCCTGAAAGTGTAATAGGGTAACTACCTACAGGAGATGTTGCATCAGCCGTAGTTTGGGCGATTGGCGAAATAATATCTGAAGCATCATCGCCATTTACAAAGCCCTGATAACTTAATCTGAATGCAGGATTTGCACTGCCGTAAATTTTGGAAGTATCATTAACGGTAACGGTAAGTTCTACACTGCCAATAGTTAAAGTTCCATTTTGATATGCTATAACATAGCTAGATGAATCAAACAGTGCGGCACCGGTAGGAACAATTGTATAAATTCCTGCAGGTGCAGTGGCAGGATCCACGGTGTCATTTAACGCATTTAGCACCACATATTGAGGTAAGGTTTCTAAAACATTGCCGGCAGAATCGCTAAATTGATAACCACTTATAGTACTGCTGAAAACAGGGGAATTTCCATAAGTACTGTTGGTATCATTTGCTGATATGGTTAAGGTTGCCGGTGTAATAGTTAATTTACCTAGAGCATAAGTTATATCAAAATTGTTTGTGACCAAAGCACCCGGTATAATGTCATGAATGCCTGAAGTAATTCCGG
>JANOBN010000622.1:0-3556 GCA_031411675.1 Bacteroidota bacterium
ATTGAATATGACTTTCATTGGTGGTCTTTGCTTTTATTGATGTATTACAGTATTGATGTGATTGCTGCACGTTTGGTGTTGTTATCGCGTGTAGCAATGCGTTTGGAGATGAAGGAAGGAATAAACAACTGCTCCATCATCAACGACAGCTACAACAGCGATATCGGTTCATTAACTATTGCATTGGATTTTATCAATCAGCAAAAGCAATTTACAAAACGAACGGTAATTTTAAGTGATATCCTTCAAAGTGGTCGGAGTGAAGAATTATTATATAAAGAAGTAGCCTCCTTATTAGCAAGGAAAAATGTAGTGCGTCTGATTGGTATTGGAGAAGCCATACAACGTCAACAGGAAAGTTTCCCGATGGAGAAGAAGTTTTACCGGAGTACAGAGGAGTTTCTTCGCGATTTTGGCTCTACAATATTTACCAATGAAGCAGTACTCATAAAAGGCGCACGTGCATTTGGCTTCGAGCGGATCAGTAAGGCATTACAGCAAAAGGCACATGAAACAGTATTAGAGATTAACCTGAATGCAGTGGTGCATAACCTGAATCTATTTCGTTCCAGATTAAAACCGGAAACTAAATTGATGGTAATGGTAAAAGCATTTGCTTATGGAAGCGGAAGTTTTGAAATTGCTAATATGTTACAGTTTCATCGCGCCGATTATCTGGCAGTTGCTTATGCTGATGAAGGAGTAGCATTAAGGAATGCAGGAATTACATTACCTATTATGGTGATGAATCCCGAAGAACAAAGTTTTGATGCAATGATTGCGCATCATCTGGAACCGGAGATTTATAATTTCCGTTTGTTAAATCAATTTACAGATGCATTGCGCCGCCAGGCTCCGGAGGCAATCACACGTTTTCCTGTTCACATAGAGATGGAAACCGGAATGCGTCGTCTTGGATTTGAAGAGAAGGAATTGAATGAACTTATCATCAGAATAAAAAACAACAGATATATACGCATTGCAAGTATTTTCTCACATCTGGTGGCAAGTGATGAATCTATGCACGATTCATTTACACAAGAGCAGGTGAAATTATTTGAGAAAATGAGTAAGCAAGTGCAAATACATTTCACGTATCCAATCTTAAAGCATATTCTAAATTCAGCAGGCATTCTTCGTTTTCCGGAAGCACAATTGGATATGGTACGGTTGGGAATTGGTTTACATGGAGTGGCTGCAACAGCTAATGAACAACGACAATTGCAAATGGTGGCTACATTAAAAACTACCATCTCTCAAATAAAACAGGTGAAAGCCGGTGAAACAATCGGGTATAGCAGACGCGGCGTTGCAAAACAGGACATGACAATAGCGACAGTAGGAATAGGTTATGCCGATGGATTTAACCGACATCTTGGAAACGGAGTAGGCAAAATGTTGGTATTAGGTCAGTTTGCACCAATTGTTGGCAGTGTTTGTATGGACATGACCATGATTGACATCACCGGCATTCCGGCGCGGGAAGGAACAGAGGTTATCGTATTTGGCAGTGAATATTCCATCCTGGAAATTGCAAAACAACTGGATACCATTCCATATGAAGTGTTAACAGGAATTTCTGCCCGCGTAAAGAGGGTGTATTTTCAGGAATAATTAAAAGAAAAAACAGCTTTTGTTTTATAAATTTGCAGAGCAATTCAAAGTATGAATTGAATCATTAAAAGAAATAAAATAATTAATAAAACTTAAAACATAATATTATGGCATTCACTTTACCTCAACTACCTTATGCATTTAATGCATTAGAGCCGCATATTGATGCGAAAACAATGGAAATACATCATGGTAAACATCATCAGGCTTATGTTACCAATCTGAATAATGCAATTGCAGGAACAGATGCTGAAAATTTAAGCATTGAAGATATTTGCAAAAACATTTCTAAATATCCGGTGCCGGTTCGTAATAATGGCGGAGGACATTATAATCACTCTCTGTTCTGGAATTTGATGAAGCAGGGTGGCGGTGGTCTTCCTACCGGTGCAATTGCTGAAGCTATAAATTCCACTTTCGGGAGTTTTGAAGACTTTAAAACGAAGTTCAATGCTGCCGGAGTAGGACGTTTTGGTTCAGGATGGGCTTGGTTGATTAAAAACAGCAGCGGCAAACTGGAAATATGTTCCACTCCAAATCAAGACAATCCATTAATGGACGTTGCGGAAGTGAAAGGTACTCCTGTTATTGCCCTCGATGTTTGGGAGCATGCTTATTACCTGAACTACCAGAACCGCCGCCCGGATTATTGCACAGCCTGGTGGAATGTGATCAACTGGGAGCAGGTTGCGAAGAATTTTGCAGGATAAACCCTGAGTCTTATATCGAATTTACACTTTAGGCCCGTCAAGGGCCTTTTTTTATTTCCTGTGTACAATATTATTTTACAAGCAGTAGTTTAATATATACAGCTGTCTATTTTTGTACTGATGCAACGTTGGAAAAAGTTCCTCATTATTACAGGCAGCATATTGCTATTCCTGTTTGCAACTGCATGGATACTTTCTCTGGTTTATGAAGAACAGGTAAAAGGCATGATTGTAAGCAGTATTAACAAACGCTTAAAAACACCGGTACATGTTAAAGATATAGATTTTTCACTGCTGCGTAAATTTCCTTCAGCAACACTGGAGTTTACTGATATAATGGCGGAAGGACTTACTTACAAGGAATTGAAGAAGCCATTGCTTTCTGCCCATAAGCTTTACCTCAATTTCAGTCTTTGGGATATTTTTAATAAAAAAGTGAACATCAAAAAAATTGAAATTTCCGGAGGATCGGCATTTATATATATTATGCGGAACGGAGAAACCAATTACGACGTATGGCAATCATCTGCTTCAGAAGGCGGCAATTCCACCATTGATCTGCAACAAGTGTTGATGAAGGGAATGAATGTGGCATACCGGAATGATATCACCACCGATGATTATTCTGCACAGGTAAGACAAGGTACTGCATCAGGTGTTTTTGCATCAGAGGAATTTGATCTTAATGTACAGGCAGATTTACTGGTAGAGCATTTTATTGCAGAAAAAGTAAATTATCTGAACAAAAAGGAAGTAACACTTGATCTGATTACGCATATCAATACAGCAAAGCAATTTTATCAGTTAAAGAAGGCGCAGTTAACTATTGAAAAGCTGGTGCTGCTTACCGAGGGTTCCGTACAATCAGTAGAAGCCGGTAATATTTTTGCACTTACTGTAAAATCAGATAATGCAGGATTGAAAGAATTGCTTTCTCTGGTGCCAAAGGAATATATAAAAGACCTGAATGCTTATCGTTTCAATGGTAAAGTAAATTTTACCGCAACCATTAATGGCCTGGCAGGTAAAACTGCAACACCGGTTATTAAAGCGGATTTTTCAACAACAAATGCATCTATCCAGCCTTCCGGGAGTGAGCATAAACTAAGTGGAATTGCATTAAAGGGGTCGTATGTAAACAGAAAAAGTACAACTACACCGGTAAGCTATCTTGCTTTTAGAGATGTTCACGCTATGCTTGATCAGCAACCTATAAGCGGGGAGTTGCTTTT
>JANOBN010000623.1:0-2287 GCA_031411675.1 Bacteroidota bacterium
CCTTTCGTCAGGCTGATGGAAGTATCAACAGAAAATACGGAGGAACGGGTTTAGGATTAAGCATTAGTAAAGAGTTAACCAGTATGTTAAATGGTTCGATGAATGTATCGAGCATGCCTGAGAAAGGAAGCACTTTCACTCTTAGTATTCCGTTAAACGAGGAAACTCACGATAATGAAGATCAAAACAAAACAAAGCTAACTGCATTAATTGTGGAAGACAATGAAATGGAAAGCTTTGCTATATGTAATGTACTGCAGAAGCAAGGATATAATTGTTTAACAGCATTCGGAGTCAGTGAAGCAATGGAATCTCTTTCTGCAAACAAAGTACATGCACTAATTCTTGATCTAAATCTTCCTGATGGGAATGGTAAAGAGGTATTAAAATATGTGAAGGAATCTCCCTACTACACAGATATATCTATTATTATTTACACAAGCAGTGATCTTAACCGTCAGGAAAGTGAATTGCTGGAATCCTATTCTAACCTGGTAATAAAAAAGGAGAATAAATCCATACTTAATTTACAGCAAGAAACCTTACATTTTCTCCAAAGTCGTTCAATGGTTAAAACGGAGATTTCAAAAACTTCTCTTGATGGTGCTGCACAGATACTTCAACTGAAGGGGAAAAATATTCTTATAGTTGATGATGATGAAAGAAATATATATGCGTTAAGCAACACTCTTGAAGGAAGGGATATGAATATTTTCAGTGCAACAAATGGCATGGACGCCCTGGAAAAGCTGCGACTGAACCCGGAAATTGATCTGATTCTTATGGATGTGATGATGCCGGAAATGGATGGTATGGCTACCACAAAAATTATCAGGTCAAGTAATAGTAAAAAACGCATACCCATTATTGCTGTTACTGCTAAAGCCATGAAAGATGACAGAGAAATGTGTTTAGAAGCCGGCATGGATGAATATGTTACCAAACCAATTGACACCAATCAATTATTACTAGTTATGAATTCTTTTTTTGAATAATATATATATTACAGACACAATGGAAGCAACAACAAAGCCGGATAAAATTCTGATCGTTGATGATCGACCGGAAAACCTGTATTCACTGGAAACAATGCTTGGTGATGAAGGAAAAATTGAAATTCTTACTGCCAGCTCAGGACAGGAGGCACTGAAAATTGCTTTTCAGGAAGATCTTTCATTAATTATGCTGGATGTTCAAATGCCGGAAATGGATGGGTTTGAAGTCGCTCATATGTTAAAATCAACGAAGCGAACACGCAAAGTACCCATCGTTTTTGTAACCGCTATCAGTAAGGAAAAAAAATACCTGCTGCAAGGCCTGGGCGAAGGTGCTATTGATTACCTTTTCAAACCACTTGACGTTGAAGTAACAAAAGCTAAAGTAAATACCCTTCTTACCTTCTACCATCAGCAACAAGAACTGGAACAAAAAAATTTGGAACTGGCATCGCTAAATGAGCAGAAAAATTATTTCCTTGGTATGGCATCACATGACTTAAGAAATCCATTGGGAAATATTATTACGCTGGCACAATTCATTGAAAGCGATGAAGACAAACTGTCCGATGAACAAAAAACCTTTCTGGCAACCATCATTAGTTCCGGACAGTTTATGCTGAATTTGCTAAATGATTTACTCGACGTTTCAAGAATTGAGTCCGGGAATGCAACCATTGAACTGAATGAAATCAATATTGTTGAATTGATTCAACAATCAATTGCTGACAATAAATACCATGCACAGAAAAAGAATATCAGTATTCAATACAGTGCACATGAAAATATCCCTTCACTCCACGGGGATGCTGCTCAACTCCGGCTCGTATTAAATAATCTCATCAGTAATGCAATTAAATATTCTGTTCAGGGAACGCTCGTTGAAATCAATGTTAGTTGCAATGAAACGGAAGTAGAAATAGCTGTTGCTGACCAGGGACAAGGAATTCCGGAAGATGAACTTGACGAAGTGTTCCGTCCATTTCAAAGAACAAGTGTGCAATCTACTGCCGGCGAAAAAAGTACCGGACTGGGATTAACCATAGCAAAAAAAGTGGTAGAAGCACATAACGGAACCATCAGCGTAACCAGCAAGGTGGGGAAAGGAACCGTTTTTAGTTTCACCCTTCCTTTACACCAAAAAACGGCATAACTTTAGGGGGAACAAGAGCTATTGCCTCCTGTTTTTGACTTATTTTCAACTATCCTCATTTTTTCAGGGGCTATAGCTTGGTCATTTCGTAAAATCAGGCTTACTTTACAGCCGTAATCTGAATCAGACTTAAAGTCTG
>JANOBN010000624.1:0-5039 GCA_031411675.1 Bacteroidota bacterium
CCCGATAGTTGCATAATTATTCTTTCTGCAAGCGGAAGCACACCAACAAACAATGACTATTTATATGTAGACAACCTGAATTTCAACGGAACTGTTGCAGGTGTTACTGAGCTAAATAACAATTCAACACTTCTGATTCACAATAATCCTGTAATTGATAATTTATCGATTGATTTAAATGAATTAAAATCTCAAAATGTCACGATAAATATTTTTGATATACAAGGTAAAATAGTAAAATCTGTTTTGTGGAATTCATCAACATCTTTAGTTTCTATACCGGTTGCGGAATTAGGCAAGGGCCGTTACATAATAAAAGCTGAGGCAGGAAATACTATTCTTTCCGGAAGTTTTATTAAACAATAATTAAACAGAAGGGATCAGAGAATTATTTTTTCTGATCCCTATTTATAAAATATTATATGAAAACATTTATTACCGCGGTTATGTCTTTGCTGATTATAAAAGCAACAGCACAGAATACCATACTAATTCCTGATACTTTAACAGGCACTGTCTTTAATCTGACAATGCATACGGACAGTGTTCAATTCCTGCCGGGGGTTCAAACTTTTACTAATGCCTTTAATCAGTACTCGTATCTTGGTCCTACGCTCATTATGAACAAAGGCGATATGGTTACTATGAATGTATTAAACACTTTTGGCGACACAAGCACTGTGCACTGGCATGGGTTACATGTTCCTGCTATGGCTGATGGGGGGCCGCATACAGTTATTCAGGATGGAGCCACCTGGAGTCCTCAATTTGAAATAATGAATAATGCATCCACTTTCTGGTATCATCCGCATACACATATGAAAACCGGCCAGCAGGCAATGCGCGGTGCGGCAGGAATGATTATCGTACGTGATAATGTGGAAAGTTTGTTAAATATCCCGCGTCGATATGGTGTTGATGATTTTCCATTAATTGTTCAAACACAACAGTTCGACACTGCCAATCAGGTTTTATGGCGTGGAATGAATGACAGTATAATTCTTGTTAATGGAACACAGGATCCTATGCTTACTTTACCTGCACAAGTGGTGAGGTTGCGATTATTAAATGCATCACAAGAAAGAAATTTTAATTTCGGATTTACGGCGAACCAACAATTTTACGTCATTGGTACAGATGGTGGATTGTTAAATGCACCGGTACCTGTAACAAGGATTCGCATTTCTCCGGGTGAGAGAGCCGAAGTATTGATTGACCTTAGCTCAATGGCGGGTCAGACTATTTATTTAATGAGTTATGCTTCTGAATTTCCTATGGGTGTGCAGGGTGGAATTCCAATGCCGGGTATGGACAGCTCTATGAATAGCCCGATAAACGGTATAGACTTTAATATGCTTCAATTAAATATTACAGCTCCCACTGTGAGTCCGGTAACTACCATTCCTGTATCACTCGTTAGTGTTACTCCATGGCAGGAATCGCAAGCAAACATTACCAGAAGCATTATGATTACTGTACAAAATATTATGAGTATGGACGGACCGTTTTATTTTAACGGACTATTATTTGATATGAACAGAATTGATTATCATATACCCTTGAACAATATTGAAATATGGTCTTTGACTAATCAAACAATGGTTGCGCATCCTTTTCACATTCATGATGTTCAGTTTTTTGTTTTAGACCGGGATGGAATATCGGCTGCTCCCGAAGAAAGCGGTTATAAAGACGTAGTAATGATAGCACCTAATGAAACAGTGCGCTTTATTACAAAGTTTGAAGATTTTGCGGATACAACTATGCCTTATATGTACCACTGTCATGTACTAATGCATGAAGATGATGGAATGATGGGGCAGTTTGTAGTAGTACCCAATACGGCCAATATTGATAATGATAATTCATCAAATAATTTTATCAGCTATCCAAATCCTGTTAATGATCAGCTTAATATTAAATTTTCAAATAAGGGTTTAAGTACAATTACCATCAATAATGTAATGGGACAACAGGTATATTTTGAACAGCTTCCTTCTGATAATATAAAAATAAATACAAGCGAGTTTAAAAATGGTATTTATTTTATAACAGTGCGCAATGATTTAGAGTCTTTTAATCAAAAGTTTCTTGTGGATCATCCATAATTGAGAGACAATAATGTAAATAAGAATTTTAAATTCCTTTATTTCATCAAAATGTATAGAAAAATATTTGTTAAAATAATTAATAAATATTGTTTCTAAAAAAATGGACAATAAGGACAAGCTGAAAATAATTGAGAAGTCCTCCAGACAGGTTGGGCCGGGTGTATTTTACTCTACAATTGTTGTAATCACCTCTTTCCTTCCGGTATTTCTTTTAACAGGTATTGAGGGTAAATTATTTCATCCGTTGGCATGGACAAAAACATTTATTCTTATTATAGATGCCTTTCTTGCCATTACATTAACACCTGTTTTAATATCCTTTTTTCTGAAGGGAAAATTAAAACCGGAAAATGCCAATCCCGTTACGAGAACACTGGAGAAGTTATATTCTCCTGTTCTAAGATGGTGCTTAAGCTGGCGTAAAACCATACTTGGTATAAACACAATTGCATTGATCATAGGAATTGCCTTGTTGTTTAGAATGGGTTCAGAGTTTATGCCACCATTGGATGAAGGATCTATTTTGTTTATGCCCGTTACACTTCCTGATGTATCTAATTCGGAAGTAAAAAGAATTTTACAGGTGCAGGATAAAATTATTATGTCGGTTCCGGAAGTGCAAAATGTTTTAGGCAAGGCAGGCAGAGCAAATACGGCTACAGACAACTCGCCAATAAGTATGATTGAAACAATAATTCTTCTAAAACCAAAAGATAAATGGCGAGATGAAATAACGAAGGAAGATATTATTAACGAACTGAATGCAAAGCTTCAAATCCCCGGTGTGGTAAATGGTTTTACACAACCTATTATCAATCGTATTAATATGCTATCAACTGGCATTCGGACTGACGTTGGAATTAAAGTATACGGACAAAACATCGATTCTATTTTTTCACTGGCTGTAAAGATGAAGAATGAACTGCAGGGAATTAATGGAATTAAAGATTTATATGTGGAACCAATTACCGGAGGCAGATACGTTGATATTACTGTCAGGAAAAATGAAATTGGAAAATATGATCTTAGTGTTGATGATGTTAATATGTATGTAGAAACTGCATTAGGTGGTATGAATCTAACAACAACCGTTGAAGGAAGAGAACGCTTCACTGTAAATGCACGATTTGCACAAGATTATCGTAATAGCATAGAAGCCATAAATCAAATTCCGGTGAAGACCATGAACCATGGCACTATACCACTTTCTAGTGTTGCTAAAGTTTCCATTGCGGAAGGTCCGCCAATGATTACATCGGAAAATGCTATGCTTCGCGGAACAATTTTATTTAATGTTCGTGATCGTGATTTAGGAAGTACTGTTAAAGAAGCACAAGAAAAGCTTGAGAAAATGTTTAATAAAATGCCTAAAGGTTACAGTCTGGAATGGAGCGGGCAATATGAAAATCAACTTCGGGCGAATAAAACCCTTAAGTTGATAATGCCTGTTGTCTTGTTTATCATATTCCTGATTCTTTACTTTACATACAAGTCTGTTAAAGAAGCTTTATTTACTATGATCACAGTGCCATTTGCATTAATTGGCGGAGTGTATATGATCTTCTTCTATAATGTAAATCTATCCGTTGCTGTTGCAGTAGGATTCATCGCTCTGTTTGGTGTAGCTATTGAAACTGCTATGCTAATGACCATATACCTGAATGAATATATGGAAAAACTAGTAGCAGAAAAAGGGAACTCTTCCAATACCATTTCAAAAGACGACTTAAGAAAATCCATTATGGCAGGTGCCGTTCAACGACTACGGCCTAAACTTATGACGGTTTCCGTATCATTATTCGGACTAATTCCTATCCTCTGGTCTACCGGAACAGGAAGCGATGTTATGTTACCGATAACAATTCCATTAATTGGCGGTGTTATTACTTCAACAATATATGTTCTATTAGTTACGCCGGTTATATATGAAATGGTAAAAGAAAGAGAGTTAAAAAAATATGGTAAAATAATTCTGCCAGGGCATCATGAAGAGCATTAACTATTTATTTATTTTACTATTCAACTGTTTTGCGATTCCCTCCGTCGCTCAACTTATGAAGCTTGATTCTGTATTAAGCACTATTGAGAAAAATAATCCAATGCTAAGAATGTATGATGAACAGATTATTGCTATTGATAATTATTCACAGATGGCAAAAGGATGGATGCCTCCAACTTTCTCAACGGGACCATGGCAGGTACCTTATAAAAGTTTTACTGATGGCATGTGGATGATTACCGGAGAACAAATGATTCCAAATCCGGTAAAACAAAAGGCCAACTTTAAATATATGAAGGGAATGGGCCCTGTGGAAACACAAGATAAAGCAGCAAAGCAAAATGAAATGTTTGCCATGGCAAAGCAAAGTTACTATGGCTGGGTAGTACTTCAGCATAAATATAATTTGGCTCTCCAAACAGATACATTACTTAACATGATTATTAATCTGGCTCAGGTTCGATATACTTATAATAAGGAGAAGCTAAATAATATATATAAAGCCCAGGCAGATTTATACGAACTTAGAAACATGGAAACTATGTTTCTAAGCGACATGAAAATGTTTAATATTGAGTTGAACACATTAATGAATATTGACAAATCGATAATTTATACAATTGATACCACATTAACAGAACACAATTATGAATTACAATTGTCGGACACTTTGCAAATTGCATCATCAAGGAGTGATATAAAAAAATATGATGAGCAACTCAACTATCTGCAACTTCAAAAAAAATTCGAAGAGTCGAAACGCCTGCCGGAATTCGGTATTTCCTTAAGCCACATGCAGTCCCTCGGCATGATGCCTAATCAATTTTCGGCAATGGGGATGATTTCCATTCCAATCGTTCCATGGGCTTCCCGGGAATATAAATCAGGAATCAAAGGCATCGACCACACTTCTAACTCAATCAGCTTTC
>JANOBN010000625.1:0-1764 GCA_031411675.1 Bacteroidota bacterium
CATACAAAACTGGTGTATTAAAATTAATCACATTCAGACGACGTTGCAACTCAGCTGGAACATCAGTGTTTACAAAATCAACAGTCAGAAGCTTACCTTTTTGCTTAATATTAATCCCTGTATTGGCATCAGACAAATCAACAATAATGCGACCTTCACCATTTTTACCGCGTGCAAAATCAACATTAGTAATTGTATGCTCTTGATTGGAAGCACGAGACTCAGCGAAGCGTGTTTCAGTCGTAGGCGCACTCGCTGCCAAAGCTTCACTACCTTGCAAGGTAATAACAACCTCATTACCACTTATGGTCGTGTTGTAACCCACGTTTCTAGACAAATTCAACACCATGCGTGTACGGTCTTTGGCTTGCGCCAAAGATACACTTTTAAGAACACCTTGTTCGTTAACTATGTTATTTTTAGCTAAGCCATTTCCCGTTTTAGGAAAGTCTAGTGCAATTCTCGAGGGATTATTTAGAGTAAATCCAGCTGGTGGATTGACGAGCGGCTCTTTCAACTGAACTCGAATACTGACACGTCCGCCAGATAATGTTGAGAAATCAATTTTTTCAATTTGATTGCTAAAAACATCTTCGTCTGCAGCAAAAGCATTACCTAATAAACCGATACCAATTACCAGCATCACAGCAAATAATTTTTTCATCATTTTCATGTTCATTCCCATCATTTATTCTTGTAGATTAATACTAGCATTACGCTCAACCCAATCGCCTGTGAGGTCATCTTGGATAATTTCCTTAATTGATATATCAGCCTCATTTATTTTTGTTACTAGGCCAAAATTAGGACCAATATAATTACCTACTTTAACTTGCTGCACCGCATTATCTGGCGTTTTAATGAGCGCATATGTAAGCTTATTTTTACTCAGCGAACCTACGTATTTCAAACTTTCCAAAGGAAAAGCCTCAAGTGCCTCTCTGGGCCGATTAGTATTAGGCTGCAGAGCCCCAGATTTATTGAGCACCTTACGCGCCTTAAAAGGATCGCTCAAAGTACCATCTGCATTATATTGTAAGGGTGAGTATGGCAAAACTTCAGGCAAAGGCTCTACACTCTTGCTCATCTCATTTGCTGCAGAAGCCATAAACTTATCGAGGTCATCACCCTCATCGCTATTACAAGCAACAAGCAAAATGCCAAATAGCACAATAAGCAAAAATTTATTAGTAGTTAATATGAAATTTTTATGCATCATTTTTTCTTATCTTTCATCTCTGTCGCTTTTTTTGCTGCAACCTCAGAAGAATCTAAATAACGATATGTTTTTGCTACCGCTTCCATTATCAGCACGCTATCTTTAACGTCTTTATTTAATGGTCCAATTGAAATATCATTTAAAGTAACAATTCTTGATAACTTAGATATGTCGGTAGCAAATGCGCCTATATCATGATAATTGCCTTTGATTTTGATTTGAATCGGCATTTCTGCGTAAAAGTCTGTGGCCACTTCCTGACCTGGTTTAAACAATTCAAATTCTAAACCACGTCCCAATCCTGCTTGATTAATATCTGTTAGCAAACCGTCCATTTGAGACTTATCTGGTAATTGCTTCAATAAAGCACCAAAAGTTTTTTCAATATCTATCATTTGTTGTTTATAAGCCTCAATTTTTACGGCCTGTGCCTTTTTAGCTAAAAATGTTTGGCGTAACTCTTGTTCTTTAGCTTTTGCTTGCCAACACCGATGACTCGGATGATGCATCCTCTTAAAATGAGACCTATATCCATAATGTGCCAG
>JANOBN010000626.1:0-3737 GCA_031411675.1 Bacteroidota bacterium
CCTGTCATTGCGAGGAACGAAGCAATGACAGGGCAGTCACGTTCAAAATTGTATTCACATCGCCCTGTGCATAATGCCAAAATCTTGTTAGAAAATCGCTTTTTTACCTTTTGAAAAGTGGAAACAGGTGGAACAAATAAGCTGTCATCGTGTTGTTAAGGGTAAAAGTGCCAAACCCACTTCCATTTTATCCCTGTTAATTCACAGTCGGCGAAAAGTGGATAGTGAAAAAGAAAGGATGTGAATTGTGTAATCCACGATTGTTAAGAAACATCGTAGACATAATAGGAATGGATAAAATTACTGTGGATCCTTTTGTGAGTTACCGTGGATAACCCAAGTGTAGTTAACTTTGCCTTTTGGGGATAAGTAAGTTATCCCGATATCCACACCCCTAATAGTAGTAGTTAAGTTTTATAAATAAGTATTATTAAATACTATTACAACAGTTATGAACATTGCAAACGATAGAATTTTAGAAAAAGGATTTTTAGACATTGATATTGATCCGCATCTCGATTTATTTGCGGAGATTGAGCGTCTAAAAAAACAGAAGAATGCAGTACTCCTTGCCCACTACTACCAGGAACCAGACATACAGGACGTGGCAGATTTTATTGGCGACAGTCTTGGCCTGGCACAGGCAGCAAGCAAGACCGATGCCGACCTTATCGTATTTGCCGGCGTACACTTCATGGCCGAAACTGCCAAGATCTTAAACCCTTCTAAAAAAGTTTTATTGCCCGATCTCAAAGCGGGCTGCTCCCTGGCAGACAGCGCGCCGGCGCCGATGTTCAAGGCTTTCAAAGACAAACATCCAGATCATATCGTGATCTCCTACATCAACTGCAGCGCCGATATCAAAGCATTAAGCGATATCATCTGCACCAGTGGAAATGCAGAAAAAATAATTGAAAGCGTACCCAAAGACCAGCCGATCATTTTTGCACCTGATAAAAATTTAGGCGCCTGGCTCAATAAAAAATCAGGAAGAAATATGTTGCTGTGGAACGGCGCATGTATGGTACATGAGATCTTCAGCCTTGAAAAAATAACCAAATTAAAGATCCGCCATCCGAAAGCAAAACTGATCTCACATCCTGAATGTGAGGAGGCGATATTGCGTGTATCAGATTTCATTGGAAGCACCACACAACTCCTAAAATATTCAGCATCAGACAGCGCCACAGAATACATTGTGGCCACTGAAACCGGTATACTGCACCAGATGCAGCAGAACAGCCCGCACAAGACCTTTATACCCGCACCACCTACCAACAGCTGCGCATGCAATGATTGCCCGCACATGAAGCTGAATACCCTTGAGAAACTTTATTTATGCATGGAGTATGAACAGCCGGAAATTTTAATGGATGAAACATTGCGTTTGGCGGCAAAGAAACCGATGGACAGAATGATGGAGATCAGCAGGGCAGCTGGGTTGATCGGGTAAGGAAAGAACTTGCGTACTTTAAAGTGTTGGCGTTCATTGCAGAGCGACAAAAAGATAAAACGCCTCAATGACAATTTGAACAATGAAAAAATATTTTTCGCAAACGCAAGTAATTAAATATTAATAAATCTATTAAGCGGCACAGCTGAAATTCCCCGCCTTCGGCAATACTTGAACCGTTAGGTGCGACCCTGAGCGACCGACAGTGCATACGCCAGGCTGGTGGATAAAAGACCAAAAACCAACCGCACAACTTGACCTTATGTGGAAATCTAGCTTTTCTTTAAACTCGTAAAGACCAAATCGTTTAGGAAAGCAATAATTTCACTTTCCTCTTTGGTTTTACCAAAATCAGTAAGTGATGGTAAATTATTCATAAAGAAATTTTGAAAATGAGCCATTTCAATAATCGTAGAAGCTAAGGACTTTGGATATTTATATTTCGGACTACACTCTAAAATAATATTACCAATGACAGCACACAGGTCTTTATAAGGTTTAAAAAACTGCTGTTTATTATCTTCACCGACCTGTTTCGTTAAATATGCTTTTGACCCTTCTGCTATAATGATTTGATGTAGCAAACTTTCGTTTATGTAACTGGTTTGTTCATCATCTTCTACCGCTGTTGCCAGTAGTTTTATTACTCTCTTTAACCTGACTGTTGGGTCTTTAATATTGTTGGTATGAAAACTTATCTGAAATTCAAGCCACACCCAATACCAAGCCGTTAAATAGACCAGCAATTTATGCTTGTTTTCAAAGTATCGGTAAATACCTGCTTCTGTTGTGCCAATGTCTTCTGCAAGTTTTTTGAAGGTAAATGCCTCAAAGCCTGCTTTGTAAATTAGTTGAATACTGTGTTTAAGGATATTTTTTCCTAACTCTGAACTTTCGGGATTACGGAGGAATAACGCTTCGTTCATCGTTATCTGTAATTGTAATTTCATGATAGGTGTTTTTTACTACTTCGTAAGGCAGCAACAAATCTAGCGAAAATATTTTTACAGTTTTTTATGATAGTATTACTATTATTTAAAAAACTGTTCCTATCTTTGTCCCGCACTTTAAAAATTCGGTTATGTTGCTGAACAAACCAATACCAGCTTCCTACATTCTAAACAAGGTAAAATATGACCTTGTTTATGTGCTGATTGTATCCTTATCTGTTATGTTCATAACAGATAAATATCAAGAACTGTTACCTGAAATGCCTTTGACAATTCCTGCTTTTATAGGAACCGCCATTTCAATTCTACTTTCTTTTAAGTTAAGTCAATCTTACGACAGGTGGTGGGAAGCCAGAAAGGTGTGGGGAGCTATAGTTAACGACTCACGCAGTTTTGTTATTCAGCTGCAGACCATTATTGCAAAGGGAAATGAGCCTACAATTAAAAAAATTGCTTTTAGGCAAATTGCTTGGTGTTATTCTTTAGGGCAATCACTCAGAGGATTGAACCCGTTAGAAAATTTGGAAAAGTTTATCTCTACTACTGACCTTGAAGAAATAAAACAACACAACAACAAACCATTAGCATTACTTCAGCTACACGGAAAGGATATTAAAGACCTGAAAGAAAATAACCGATTGGACATTTTCTCTCAACTTCAATTTGACAATACATTGGTTCGACTTTGCGATGCACAGGGGAAATCAGAACGAATAAAAACAACCGTATTTCCTGTTACCTATCGGTTGTTTCTTCACACAATAATTTACCTTTTTGTGGTTACCCTTTCCATTGCATTGAAAGATGTAGCAGGATATTTTGAAATCCCTCTTTTGCTTTTGATTTCCGCAGCTTTCCTCTTATTAGAAAAATCAGCAACTCATATGCAAGATCCTTTTGAAAACAGACCAACAGACACAGCAATGACAGCAATAGCAAGAACTATTGAAATAAATATTAAACAGCTATTAAAAGAAACCGAAATCCCTCAACCACATCAACCCGAAAAATTTCACTTGTCGTAAACAATTAAATCAATAAAAATGAAAACGTTAACAAAAGAAATGCAAGCAGCCATCACTCCTTCAACGGCTTTAGAATTATTAAAAGAAGGAAACAAAAGATTTGTAAACAACCTAAAGGTGAACAGAAATCTTTTGCAGCAAGCAAACGAAACATCAGATGGACAACATCCTTTTGCGGTTATCCTTAGCTGTATTGACAGCAGAACTTCTGCCGAATTAATTTTTGACCAGGGACTTGGCGACATTTTTAGCGTTCGAATTGCTGGTAACATTATCAATGAGGACATCTTAGGGAGTATGGAGTTTGGG
>JANOBN010000627.1:0-8397 GCA_031411675.1 Bacteroidota bacterium
CCAGAATGATACCCGGATTATTGGAAGTTTCCATTGGACATGCATTAATTAGTGATGCTCTTTATTTTGGACTTGCTGAAACGATACGGCGCTATAAGGAATGTCTGCAGATTCCATTGCAATAAATTATGTACATAATTCGTAATCTTCGCGCTTTTATTTTGTTACCTCATACGGTTTACGAACTTTGCCCCGTTTAAAACGAAATGATGAGATTCCATTTTTTTATATTGTTGATATTGCTGCCCGGGTGTGGGACTAACCCAGACAAGCCGTATTCTGATACTCCAACGTCAGGCAAGGCACAAATGGCTGCTGATGAAACATTATTACCTCTTATAAAAGCTCAGGTGGATACTTTTCACGGATTGTACCGTTATGCAAAAATAAATATGATCTATAAGTCAGAAGATGATATTTTTAATTTATTACTTGCAGATTCTGCAAAAGTGATTGTAGCAACCCGAAAATTGAACAGCAAGGAAGAAGCATATTTTAAGTCACGCAACCTTATTCCGGTTACCACAAAAGTTGCAATTGATGCTATGGCAATAATTGTAAATAAAAGCAATCCTGATTCTTTGTTTACTTTAAAACAACTTAGGCAGATTCTTAATGGAGAAGTAAACACCTGGAAAAAAATCAATGCATCTTCAAAACTTCAAAATATTGCCTTTGTTTTTGATCAGAATGGTTCTTCAACCGTTAGATACCTTCAGGACAGTTTGTTAAGTAATAAATCATTTCCTGAATGGTGCTTTGCAGCGAAGTCAAATAACGAAGTAATTGAATATGTAGAAACACATCCGAATGCTATGGGCGTGATTGGTGTAAGTTGGATAAGCGATGAAGATGATTCAGTGGTCAGAGGATTTCTTTCAAGAATAAAAGTTGCAGGTATTGCCAGACAGGAAAGTGCATCTGTTGACGATTATTATAAGCCCTATCAAGGCTATATTGCGGAAAAGTCTTATCCATTAATACGTGAAGTTTATATGATCAGCAGAGAAGGAAGAGCAGGTCTTGGCACCGGTTTTGTTTCGTTCGTTGCCGGCGATCAAGGCCAACGAATTGTAAGGCTAAACGGATTGCTTCCGGCTACCATGCCGGTTCGTTTAATAAAAACTCAATAACACAATTATCAGATATTAATAAAACCTCCAGTTAAATTTTATTCTTAAAAGATTATGAAAAAATTAGTTTTCGCGTTAGTAATTCTTCAAAGTTCCGCTTTTGCTCAAACATTAAATGATGCATTAAGGTTAAACGATAATGAGCAGTATGAATCTGCATCTGCTGTTTACAAACAACTAATTACAAAGGAACCGCGAAATGGCAACATTTATTATGCCTTCGGTGAAAATCTTCTTGATGCCGGTGATCCTGATGCTGCTGAGTCAACTTTTAATGCCGGATTTCTGGCAGAATCGGGAAATGCAATAAATTCTATCGGACTTGCTAAAGTGATGCTGTATAAAGGTGATATGCTTCATGCAAAGGCTGAAATTGATAAAGTAATTGGCGCATCAAAATCAAAAAATGCAATTCTGTTGATGGAAGCCGGTGAAGCATATACGCAGTTTAAGGCAAAGGATCTTCTCAGTGCACAAACATACCTTGAAACTGCGGTGAAGCTGGATTCAAAAAACCCTGATATATATAATGCTTTGGGAGATGTTTATTCAGAATTAAATAACGGTACTGCTGCTGCCACAAATTATAATAAAGCTTTAGAGCTTGATAAAAATTATACAAAGGCATTGTTGCATAAAGGTCAGTTATATAAAAGATCCACCAACTATGAAGGAGCAGCAGTTGAATTTCAGAATGCATTGACAATTGATCAGAACTTCGCTACAGCATACAGGGAATTGGGCGAGGTGTTTTACCTGCAGCGCAAACTGGAAAAGGCAAAAGAGAATTATAAAAAGTATCTGGATCTTTCTAAAAACAATAACATTGCACGTTTAAAATATGCATCATTTCTTTTCTACAGCAAGAATTGCCCTGAAGGTTTAACTGAATTGAACCTGATTCCTTACGATTCTACTAACCTCGGACTTGTTCGTTTAAATGGGTATTTTAACTATGATTGCGGCGATTCAATAAAATCACTAAATGCAATCAACAGGCTTTTTAATATGACTGCACCTGATACAGGAAAAAGAATTAATCTCGACTATTTATACTACGGAAAGATTCTGATGCGCAATGGAAATGATAGCCTCGGTAGTATATATATGTGGAAGTCGTATTATCTCGATCCTTCAAAAACAGACCTGCTGACTGAAATGGCTCAGATGTATACTAAAGCTAAAAGATATTGTGATGCTGCAAAAGTATACCAGGAAAAAGTAAACCAGGGAAAGAGTGTTACTGTAACTGATTATTTTAATCTTGGTAAATCATATTATTACTGCAATGATTCAATAAGCGCAGATTCTGCATTTGCAAAAGTTATTGAACTGCAACCTGCTTATATGTACGGTTATTTCTGGAGAGCACGCACCAACCTGCGCATGGATCCTAATGGAATCAGTGGTCAGGCAAATCCATTCTTTGAGAAATTTATTGAGCTGGCTTCTGCTGATACTGCAGCACTTACAAAAGTCCGCAAGAACGAATTAGTTGAGGCATATGGTAATATTGCACTATCCTATTACAATCAGAAGAACTTTGAAAAGTCTTCGGAATATTGCAAAAATGTTATTGATATTGATCCGGAAAACCAGAATGCAAAGAAAATTCTAAACAATATCAGAGTTATTAAGGACTCCAAAAACCCCAAGAAGGAAGGTCAATAGATAAATCACCGGCCTTTAAATAATTAAATTTCATAAGAAATGTTCATTAACTTTGAAGTATGATATCTGTAATTCTTTTTCTTGAAAGTCTGGGTGGAGGCGAGTTAATCGTGATTATGCTGTTTATCCTCATTTTTTTTGGCTCCAATAAGATACCTGATTTGGCAAGAGGACTTGGTAAAGGAATGCGAGAAGTAAAAGATGCTATGGCGGGCGTACAATCCGAAATACGCCAGACTATGAATGAAGCGGAAAGGAGTGTAATAACGCCAATCAATAAGGAATCTGAAAAAAAACAGGATGCTTCTCCGAAAGAAAATAAGGATGCTGAGGAAAAATTACCTTAATATTCCCGGCTTGTTTGTAATAAGTTAAATACCCCAATTTATGATTCCTGAATCTTCATTGAAGCGCATTGTTATTGCAGGTGGCGGATTTGGAGGAATGGAATTGGCAAAGGCACTACGCAATAAAGCTTATCAGGTAGTTTTAATTGATAAGAATAACTATCATACTTTTCAGCCGTTACTATATCAGGTTGCTACAGGTGGACTGGAGCCGGATAGTGTTGCATTTCCGCTTCGTAAAGTTTTTCATGGAGCTGAGAATATTATTTTCAGAATGGCTGAAATTAAAAGTGTTAATCTGGAAGAAAAAACTATTGTAACTACTATTGGTAATGTGACATTCGATTTCCTTGTGATTGCTACCGGATCCACTAGTAATTTTTTTAATAACAGGGATTTAGAATATAATGCAATGACGCTTAAGACTGTTTCAGATGCATTAAATATAAGAAGCCTGGTTTTGCAGAACCTCGAAGCTGCATTGGTTGCTGATAAGAAAGATCTGGACGCACTATTAAATATTGTTGTGGTTGGTGCAGGCCCTACAGGAGTTGAAGTTGCAGGGGCATTAGCGGAGTTCCGGACTCATGTGTTACCTAATGATTACCCTGAGTTAAATCGTCAGGCAGTGAATATATATATAATAGAATCTGACAAAAAAGTGCTGGGGAATATGTCGGAACAAGCTTCTGATAAAGCGCTTTTGTTTCTTAAGAAACTTGGAGTGATTCCAATGCTTAACGTAAAGCTTGAATCATATGATGGAAACATTGCTGTTTTATCTGATAAAACAGCGATCCCGACTAAAACATTGATCTGGAGTGCCGGAGTTAAAGGTTTGGTTCCTGAAGGCCTTCCAAAAAATGTTGTTGGAGCCGGAGCACGATTAACCATAAATAATTTTTGTCAGTTAAATGGTTTCGAATCTGTTTTTGCAATTGGCGATGTCGCTTTATTTGACTCTCAGGCCAATCCAAAGGGGCTTCCAATGGTGGCGCCAGTTGCCATGCAGCAGGCCAAATCAGTTGCAAATAATTTTATCAGAATGAATAAAGGGCTTCCGCCTCTTCCATTTAAATATTTTGATAAAGGGAGTATGGCGACTGTTGGCAGGAATAAGGCTGTTGTTGATTTAGCTTTTATAAGGTTTCAGGGTTTTATTGCATGGCTGGTTTGGATGGCTGTTCATCTGATGACATTAGTTGGATTCCGTAATAAGACTATCGTTTTCATCAATTGGTTCTGGAATTATATAAGTTATGATAGGGCTGTAAGGCTGATCATTAGACCATTTAATAGAAAATAATATATATATACTTACCCTCAATATCGGCTAAATCGGTAATTTTTGGATTATCAACTATCAGCGATTACATTTGCATCCGGCTGTTTTAAAATTGGATGAAGGGATTTCCTGATAAAGATGTACTTTAATCAACTGAAGTGAAGTATGGAAAAAGGGTAATGCTAAATTTATAATTGAAGTATTTCATTAGAAAGCGACTTTTTGAACGGCCTGAGCTTTTTGTGGATAAGGGAGAATTAGAGTTGGTTCATCCTAAACTAAAGTATTACAAGAATTAATTATTGTACAAGCGAGCTGATTAAATGGAATTCAATACTCTAAAGCCGGAAATTTTTGAGCTGATTCAAAAACAGGATATGGAAGCGCTTAAGGAGCAGCTGGAAGGCCATTTAGCCGAAGAGCTTGTTGAACTGTGTCAGGAAATAAGTACAGAGGATCAGGTTCTTGTTTTTAATGTAATTGATAGGGAGCAGGCATGCCTCACTTTTGAAATGCTGGAGTTTAGCATGCAAGAGGCATTGATTGATGAATTGAGGCCTCGTCAGGTTCAGTTGATTTTAAATGATATGTCTGCTGACAATCGTACTGCATTACTAGAGCAACTTGATGAGGAACGATTAAATAAATTGCTAAAACTCCTTACCCAGAATGAGCGGAGGGTAGCACTTTCTCTTTTAGGTTATCCGGAAGATAGTATTGGGCGTCTCATGACGCCTGAATATATTGCAGTACGAAGTGAATGGACCATTCAACAAGTATTAGATTATATAAGAAATAATGGTGAAAAGAGTGAGACACTGGATGTAATATATATTGTTGATGAGAAGGGATATTTGATTGATGATATACGTGTAGGTGAAATTTTATTAGCTGAAACGAATGTTATTATTGGCGATCTTCTGGATGGGAAATATACTTCATTACATGTTACTGATGATGAGGAAGTAGCTATTAATATTTTTTCTAAATCATCGAGAGTAGCATTGCCGGTAATAAATGCAGGCGGTCTCTTGCTCGGTATTATTACTGTTGATGATGTACTGGATCTGGCAAAAAAGGAAGACACAGAGGATATACAGAAATTAGGAGCTGTTGAAGCTTTCGAAGAACCTTATATGGAAGTTACTGTATGGGGCATGTTTCGAAAAAGAGCACCCTGGCTGGTTGTTCTTTTTGTTGGTGAATTATTAACTGCTTCAGCAATGGGATTTTTTGAAAATGAAATTGCTAAAGCAGTCGTATTATCATTATTTATTCCATTAATTGTAAGTAGTGGCGGTAATAGCGGCTCACAGGCTGCTACTCTTGTTATCAGAGCCATTGCACTAGGAGAAGTTACTTTAGCTGACTGGTTGATTATTTTACGTCGTGAGTTAAAGGCAGGTTTATTGCTTGGACTTGCTTTGGGTGTTTTGGGATTTATCAGAATTGTTGGATGGCATATGGTCACTAATATATATGGTGAACATTGGCTGATGCTCGGAATTACTATTGCTATTTCAGTTGCAGGTGTTGTGTTGTGGGGCGCATTGATGGGGGCTATGTTACCGTTAATATTAAAAAGACTGGGTGCTGACCCTGCAACTTCATCTGCACCTTTTATTGCAACATTGGTTGACGTAACCGGATTAATTATTTACTTCAGCATTGCAGCATCATTGTTGCATGGAACATTATTGTAGTTGCTTTAATTTAATTCTGAAATGGGCAATAAAAAAATTCTACTGATCGATTCTATTCATTCAGACTTTGAGTCTATTGTTTCCAAACAGGGTTTTCAATGCATCGACGGCTCCCTGAAAAGCAAACAAGAGTTAATAAAAGAGATAAATGATTACATAGGTATTGTGATCAGAAGCAGGTTCAGGATTGATGATGAATTTTTAAGGGAAGCTAAAGGATTGAAATTTATAGCACGCTCAGGAGCAGGGATGGAGAATATAGATATTGATGCAGCTCAGAAGTATAACATTGAGATGATAAATGCTCCCGAAGGCAACCGTGATGCAGTAGGAGAGCATGCTATTGCCATGTTGCTTTGTTTGTTTAATAAACTACTTATCGCTGATAAGGAAGTCCGTCAGGGAATATGGAAGCGAAATGAAAACCGGGGTATTGAACTTAAAGGTAAGACTGTAGCAATAATTGGGTTTGGTAATATGGGTTCTGCTTTTGCACGGTGCCTTTCGGGATTTGGTGTAGAAATAATTGCTTATGATAAGTATGCAGAGATTGATAAAAAAATATTTCCAAATGTTGTTCAAACAAACTTAAATGAGGTTTTTGAAAGGGCAGATGTTGTTAGCTTTCATGTCCCACTTACGGAAGAAACAAGGTATCTTGTTAATGAGGAATATTTAAGTTCATTTAAAAGAAATATATATATTATAAATACTGCACGAGGCCTGGTAGTAAAAACTGATGCATTGGTAAATGGTATTAAAAGCGGAAAGGTAATTGGAGCTTGCCTCGATGTTATAGAGTTTGAAAGTTCTTCTTTTGAAAAAATTTCCAATGAACAATTACCTGAATCCTGGAAATATTTAATCGAAAGTAATAACGTTGTTTTAACACCACATATTGCAGGCTGGACTTATGAGTCTTATCGTAAGCTTAGTGAAGTAATGGCAAACAAAGTGTTGAATTTAAATTTATAAAGTATATTATGGAAAGAATATCAATTTCATCAGGGGCCAAATGGGAGGATATTGTTGGTTATTCAAGAGCAGTGCGTATTGGTAATGTTATTGAGGTTGCAGGCACCACAGCCGTAAATGGAACTGAGGTAATTGCTCCCGGTGATTTATATGGTCAATGTATCTATATTTTCAAAAAGATTGAAAAAGCCTTGTCAGAAACAGGTGCATCTCTTAAGGATGTAATCAGAACAAGAATATATTTAACAGATATTAGCAAATGGGAAGAAGCAGGAAGGGCTCATGGTGATTTTTTCAGCGAGATAAAACCGGCAACTACAATGGTAGAAGTAAGTCGTTTGATTGATCCACAATTATTGGCGGAGATTGAAGTAACAGCGATTTGCGAAAAATAATTAATTACATGGCTGGTTGTAAAGTAAGACGGCCTGACTTTTTTCTTGCAACTTCTTTCCTGTTCATTTTCTGAGCACGTAATTTTCCATTGTTGTACATATTCGACTGATCTTTGTAATAATTGCTCATGAGATTACCGGATTCGCCTGTAGGCAAAACGCTCATAGAGTTTTCGATGTTGGCAAAATCAAGAACAATTCGCATGGACGGACCTAAGGTGACTTTATATTTTGGTAAATCAGTAAGCAGGAAATCGGAGTTATTAATTGTCTCTATTCCCCCCGGAACCGGGAATGGCCCAACATTAAAGAGATAGTTGAATGGCTTTTTCATTCCTATCGGATGTATATGCTCCAATTGATGAACACGACCCCACTGCCAAGCATTTACATTATCATCAAGATTCTTCACCAGATCATTAATTGTTTGATCGAAAGCTTTATTGAAAATATGTTTCCGGTTTTCTTTGATTGATTTAGTTGAAATATCATCCCACCATAAACTATTATTGTTCTCAATTAATGCGGAAAGTGAATATTTACAGGCATGCGTTTTTAAATATACGTTGAAATTGGTAACACCCATTTCATCTTCAAGTGTCATTTTTAATATATAATAAATTAAGCGATAGTAGATTGTTGGAGGAACATCATTTGGTTGATGATTGCCATTCCAGCGAATTAACTGGTAATAGGCTTTGTTATGTATCGGTGTTCTGTTGATTATTTTTGGATTCAGAACGGAAAGAATATTTTGTGCATTACGGGGTGCCGTTTTGGAAATCACATCAAAGTTTATCCTTTGAAAATCCTCAGCACTATATATAGCCCGGTCACTTAATAGTTCATTAATCCTTCGTGCTCTGTCATCAGGGACATAATATCCGG
>JANOBN010000628.1:0-2402 GCA_031411675.1 Bacteroidota bacterium
TGCAGCTTTTCACTAAGCCACAGCAAGATCGCCCAACTGTTTTCTTTGAAATTATCCAGCGATGCGGTGCTAAATCTTTTGGAAAAGGGAACTTTAAAGCCCTTTTTGAAGCAATTGAAAGGGAACAGGATTTAAGAGGAAATCTTTAGTTTTCTACTGCAAAATACTGATTAATAGTATTTTATACAATTAATTATTTACTTTTCAAGTAGGTTAAGGAAACATTTTTTAGCCGGGTCTGTATAATGTGTGACATTATAAACTCACACACTCCATGGCCAGGCGGTTAAAACAAAATTCATCCTTAAAAACCAGTTTACGCGTAACTCTTTTTGCTGCTGCTTTAGCTGTTTCAGGACTTGTCGCATTGCTGATAATTGTATTCAATCTTACTAAAGAAGAAATTCTTCAAGCAGAAACGAATATGTCATTCAAAAATGCGATGACAATTCAGGATACCACCAGCGTGCTAAGAGGAAGCATTAAACAACGAATCATTGGAGTAGTTGTGGAAACAACAGGTAAGGGAAATGCATTAAAATTAAGTGCAATGGAGTTTAATGCCAATGGAACTACATCACCCGTTGCAAATCAAATTGAAAATGCACGTTTGTGGTACTCAGGATCAAATAATGAATTTATTCCAAATCTGCAGTCCGGCTCTACAATTATTAATATCAATGAAGAAGCATTTACTTTTGAATGTAATCAAACTCTTGTTTCCGGAAAAAATTATTTCTGGTTAACTTTTGACATTAAATCGGATGCAGCATTCGGAACCGGCACTATCGATGCAGAATGTGTGTCTTTACGAATCGGTGCTATTACCTACCAGCCTGACATCAGCGCTCCGGCGGGTAAGCGTTTTACTTTACCAAATATTTCCTTCTACAGTATAGGCAATAATGTGGTAAACAATTTAAATGCATGGAATTCCAAACGTGATGGAACCGGCACTCCTCCTAAACAATTATATGCAGCACGTCACACTTATTTTGTACAGGCAGGTCATCATATGATAAACGCCTCTGCTACCAATTTAAATACTCTGGTGGTTGAAAAAGGCGGTGAACTTCGAATAACAGCGCCATTACGTCTTAGCTCTATTAATATTGCCTGTGGTGGAGTGGTGCAGATGGATGCAACTGTTACTGACTATTACTGTTTCGAAGAATTTAATATGGAAGACGGATCGAATTATATACATAATAATACAGGGTACATGCCGGGCAAGATCTGCAATTTTGCTCCGGGCTCCACACAAGTCTTCTATCAATACGGCGGAGCAACTTTTCAGGCAGGTATTACCTGGGGAAATCTGGTCATCGATGTTACAACACCGGTTAATATGGATTTGGAAAATTGCATCAATCATATTGGTGGTAATTTAGAAATAAGACGGACTGCTAAAGATAATTATATATATATTGGTCAGGCAGATACTATTTCCATTGGTGGAAGCTTTGTAATTACCGGTGGCTCCTTTATGGGCGTTGCAGGACCGGGTAAAGGACAATTAGTAATGAATGTGGGCAAAGACCTGAATATAAGAAACGGTTCCTTGTATGATGCAGGATTTATCAGTCATGAATCAGCAGGAACACAACTTACTGTACATGGTAACGTAATGTTGTTATCAGGCATATTCGATTTCAACAGAAGTAAATCAGGTATTTCCACTTTTTCCATAAGCAATATTGAGCAAAATTGTAAGTGGATTCAGCGTGCGGCATGCGATGTTTCCTTAGGTAATACAATTATTGGGGAGAATAGTATTTTAGATGTGTCAGGTGATAAGATCGGCGATGTGGAAGCAGGAAGAAAGCTGGTTGTAGCCAGACATGCCAGTTTACTGTGTGGTAAATATCAGATTACCGGTAATGGCACTTTCGAACTGAACGAGTATGCAACAATCGGTATTGGTCATCCAAAGGGAATTTCTTCTATGGACGAAGTTGGAAACGTTATTACGAAGTTCCGGGTATTCCATTCGGGAGCATATTACTGCTATTATCAGGGCGAAACACCTCAGCTTACCGGAACATTTGCAACACTTCCTCAGCAAAATACAATTCGCTCTCTGATTATTCAAAAAGATAAAAGCAATCAAACAGTTATGCTGTCGCAGGATTTAGCAGTAATAGAAGATGTCAAAATAAACAAAGGCGACCTGGATCAGTCAAAAAAGAAACTGATTCTGCCAAAGTCGTCTGAACGCTGATTATAAATTTAGCAAAATAAATTCTTCTTGCTATTTCTTGTGTTTTTAATCTTTATATATATCTTAATTCAACATAAGTCTTAGTAAGGCCACACTTTTTTTGTACCTGATACAACTACATTTTTTTATTAGTTGATAATACAATCAAACTCTTCTGCATTTTTCTGCTTTGTGTTCATTA
>JANOBN010000629.1:0-4022 GCA_031411675.1 Bacteroidota bacterium
GCCAGTTTTTTTGCAACTGCATAAAATCCAACCTGTGATGCACCTGTAAAGAAATTCAGCAGCAATACATCACCCTGATTCATCAGTGTTTTTAAAGTGTTATTAAAGGAGTGCCCGAAGGTAAATTTTGTTATATCAGGGATTTCCGCTTTCAATATTTTCATTCTGCTGCTAAAATGCTCCTTTAATTCATCCTTGAGTTCCAGTACCACTGCAAAATTGCAAACTAATGAGTTGATAAGTCTTGTACTGATTACTGCGGCAAAGAAATAACCAAGGTTTTTCGGGAAGAAGTAGATCACCAGAGAAACAACGGTGAATTCAATAGAATCCATTACAATACTGATAACGGAATTTGTTTTAAAACGATAAAAAAGTTTGAGTACACCTTTACAAATGTTATCGAGGAAGGCAAAACCATTTACAATAGCATAAGTTATAATGAATAACTCAAGCCCCGGGTAATCAATAAATTTTTCATAGGAGATTAAAGTAATTCCGGTAATAATTAAAACAGAAACAAGTGCAGAAACCATGCTTAAGATCACACAGAATTTTAATAATGCAACTAATTTGTCTTTGCGTTGATCAGCAAGATAGGTTGCACCATAACGTATGACACCGGTTGCCACATTTAGCTTCAGAATCTCCTGTATGCTGGTAACAAAAGCTATGGAAATGGTGTAGTAGCCAAGTATGTCAGCACCAAGTCCGCGGGCAATAATAACGGATCGCAGAAATGCAAATCCTGCACCTACTAAAGTGCTGATAAAAACCCAGGAGCTGTTTTTAATTAGCGTCTTTGACTCCGCATCAAACTTCTTGCGGATAGATTGACCGGTGCGATGAATTAAGTTTTTTACCACAACCGTAATTTATAAGAAGTAATGAGCGTGGATCAGGAAACTTTTTTTCTGCTAAAAATGGAACGGAAAGCAGCACCAATTCCCTTCTCATGTTTATCTTCCTCATAATAACCATAGCCATAACCATAACCATAGCCATAAGCATATTCATAACCATAGCCATAATTTTTATTGGAAGCACGAAGTGCATTAAGGATGATACAGATGTTCTTTATCTTGCCTTCCGCATATAAATTATTGATAAAATTCAGGTGGTGTTTACGAGTTACACTCTGACGAACAACATAAACTGTTACATCAGCATACTTTGATAAAACCATAGCATCCGTAATCAAACCGATAGGAGGAGTGTCAAGAATAATGTAGTCATAGTGTTGACGGAGGTAGGCAAACAGGTCATCCATTTTTTTGGAGATGATTAACTCCGACGGATTTGGAGGCTTCGGACCTGATAAAATAATATCAAGGTTAGGTATGGTTCCTGAGTTTTGAATCACTTCATTTTCATTGGCAATACCAATCAAATAGTTACTTAAACCAACTTCACTGGTAAAATCAAATCCTACTGTTATTTTAGGCTTACGTAAATCGCAGCCCACTAATACTGTTTTTCTTCCGGAGAGCGACATCATCACGGCAAGATTTAAGGAGCAGAAACTCTTTCCTTCAGAACTGATGGAAGAAGTTATCATGATAACATTTTTATCTTTATTCTGACTGAAATACTGCAAGTTGGTACGTATGGAACGGAAGGCTTCTGATATGTGTGAATTCGGTTTTTCAGTAACCACCAGACTTGATTTGGAGGCGCTTAAGCCTATCATACCAAGGATTGGAATTTTTGTAATGCGTTCCAGTTCAAAACGGTCGCTGATTTTATCGTTCATCACATCTCTTGCATATATTATAATGGCAGGCAGCAATAAGCCCAGTAATAATGCTACAGAGTAAGTAAGGCTTTTTACCGGCTTTAATGGTTTTGGGAATGTACGTGCCGGATCTACCACACGATTATCGGCAGTAGTAGACGCCAGCAGAATTGCTGTTTCTGCTTTCTTTTGTAAAAGATACTGATAAAGTGTTTCTTTTATATTGGAACCCCTCATCAATGAAGTAAGTTCTCTTTGCGCACTTGGTAATAAACGCAACTTACTCTGAATAGCAGCTTTCTGAGTCTGTGCTTCGTCCAAAGATGCACTCATGCCGTTTCTGGAACTTCTTATGGTCTCCAGTATCTGCGCTCGTGTATTGGTTATTTCATCACTAAGCTGTTTGATAATCGGATTATTTGCTTTTATGATGGAGGCTTTCGCTTTCCGCTGATTCTCCAGTTCCGATAATTTAATGACCATATTCTGCAAAGACGGGTCATTCACCATGATAGTGGAAGGTGAGATATTACCCGTTAATTCATTGCCATTTGTCAGATATTTTTCCAGATAATCGAGGAAGCTGATCTGTACCTGTATCTCACTGATTTTATAGTCGAAACTTTTTACAGCCTCCAGATATGAACCGGCTTCTATATTAAGGTCAGTAATGCCTTTTTTTACCCGGAATCCCTCTACACTTGCTTCATTGATATCAATGTCGCGGGTAAGAAGTTCTAATTGTTCATCAATAAATTTCAGGGTATTAACAGCATATTCATTTTTATTTTCTGTACCTTTTTTAATGTAAACATCGCAATGCTTGTTCAGGAAGTCTTCTGTCTTGGCTTTTACCGGTCCCTGCATGGATATCTGCAATAAGGAAGCCTGCTTACTTACCGGCTCTACTTTCAATGCAGTTTGATAAGTATCAGTTAAAACATCTAAATCGTTTATTCTGATAATGATATTAACTTTCTCTGCATTCTTATTATTATAATACCGGTCAAGGAAATACTTGGTTTTTCTGATTCGGAATTTACCAATGGAATGTACTACCGTTTGATCAAAACTATAAATGGTAACACGGTCACCTTTTATGATTTTATATTTTGATGCATTTACTATTTTTATATTTATTGCACTGTTAATCGCATTTCTATATAAGGTATCCGCATCAAATTCAATCGGAGACTCTTTATATAATTCAGAGGTTTTTACATCTCCTTTCAAAAAATAAGATTTGTCAAATTGAAGTTCGGTAAGTGTTTTGCGGATTAATGCCCTGGAACGTATTATGCCGATTTCATTGTCCATGGTTCCAATGTTATCATACGCATCAAGTTTAGAAAGCAAGTCATTACCGGTCTTTTGACGAGGGTCTTTTACTAAAACGGTAGTACTTGTGAAATAAATAGGAGTGGCATACCAGTTATAAAAGTAAGCCGTTATCATGGCAAGAACCAACGTATAGATATATAAGTACCAGTGTCGTAAAAAGTACTTATTAAATATATGTTTCAGGTTGAATTCGCCACCCGAAGAAGAAGTCTCTTGCTGGGCCGGATTCTGTTGATTCGGGTATCCGTTAAAGTTGCTTGGATTTGTGTTATTGTTCTCCATTCAGGAATTTTGCTAAATCAAATGTAACTGGACTTCCGCATTAATTGGTAATTAAGAAACGGGTAACTAATACGGCTATTAAGGTAATGGTACTCATCACAAACGGTGCCACACGGTAAAAATTATCACCCTGGGCTGCCCTTGCTTTAACGGGTTCAATGTATAAGACGTCGTTGGAGTGTAAGTAATAATAAGGGCTCTGGAACAAATCGCGACTGGTAAGGTCGAGACTGATGAATTTTTTTTCACCCTCCTGTTCCCGAATCAGCATCACCCGTTTACGATCACCGAATATAGTAAGATCACCGGCTAAACCCAGCGCTTCTGTAAGACTTAGTTTTTCGTTAGTAACGGTAAATACTCCGGGGCGTGATACTTCACCAAGAATAGTAACGCGGAAGTTTTCGAAATAGATACGGACGGTAGGACTTTGCAGATAATTCTCTAAGCGGCGTGTGAGGGTATCACGGGCATATAGCGTACTCAAACCACCTAATTTCACCTTGCCGATTAATGGCATTTCAATAAAACCATTTACATCTACCAGATATCCTACTGATGTTCTTGTTGTAAAAGCACTGGCCGATTGGTCAGGTGTGTTGGTTTCATTGAAAAAAGTGGTAGCCTCAGGACTCAAGCTGCTTACATAAATAGAAAGAATATC
>JANOBN010000630.1:0-23064 GCA_031411675.1 Bacteroidota bacterium
GTAATTAAATTACTAACTAATAAAATACTCGTTGTTTAGGGTAAAAATTATTGGCTTTACTAAATTTATTATTTAAGGGTCGAGTCAAAAGTATGTAAAGGAATTCGAAAAACAAATTATTTTTATATTTCTGACCAAAACCAAATAACTGATTTAGGCTGAAACTTAATGCTGGCAAGGCTTTGGCTTTAAATAAAATATTTTACCAAATTATTCTAAAGCGGGTTGTTTTAATGAAGGACTTTCTTCAACCATCCATTGTTAACTTCTTCTTTATAATGTGTTAACCCGGCCTTTATATTGACTTAGTTTTGCATGCTATGATTGCTACTTACGCTGACTTTACTAAAGAATCGCAAAAAGTGATGGCTGATCCCGGTCATCGTGCCCGGATTAACTCTTATACAGAACACTATCAGCAGTCGTTTGATAAGGCAAGCTCGCATTTTAGCAATCTGGAGCTGGCACGTCGACGTGCTGCTCATCTGCGCTGGAAAGCGATAAATCATCTGGATAAGTACCTCATTGAATTTGAATCAAAGGTGATTCGTGCCGGAGGAAAGGTAATATGGGCACAGGATAATGCCGAAGCAGTTGAAGCCATAAATGCCATTCTTAAAAAGCAGGGTCAGTCTAAATTTGTTTCCAGAAGCAATTCCGTTTCACGGGATCTTGCAAATAGCGCACAATGGCAAAAGGAGCAGGTGGAAGTGATGGAAGTGGATTATGGAAATTTTATCCTGCACGCTGATAACGATCAGGCTTCTCATTCCATTTTACCTGCATTGCATAAAAGTAAGGATGAAATTGCAACTGCGTTTTCCCGGCATTTTGATGTGAAAGATAAAACCCCGGAAGGCCTGGCAAAACTGATTAGTTCCGAAATGCGCCATAGTTTAATGCATGCACAGGTTGCAGTGACCGGTGCACAGTTTATTGTGGCCGATGAAGGGGCTTCCGTTTTATGTGATGATGAAGGAGCCAGTCTTTTTATTGCCTCTCAACCCCGAACAGGAATTATTATTGCCGGGATTGACAGTATGCTGACTTCTCTGCACGATCTTGATTTGATGCTTTCTTTATACGGCACCTACAGCGTAGGACAAACACTCAGGACTTATAATACCATCGTTAAAGGCCCAAAGCAGTCAGGCGAATTAACCGGCCCCGAGGAGTTATATATTATTTTGCTGGACAACGGTAAAACAGGAGTGCTGGCTCATGAAGAGCAACGGCAGGTGTTATCTTGTATTAACTGTGGCGCTTGTCTTCCGGCTTCTTCTGTTTATAAAACAGTAGGTGGTAAAGCGTATCCCGGACCCGCACAATCTGTTGCAGCCCCGGTGGCTTTTGGAACTGCAGAATTTAAATACCTGGCTGATCTTGCAACACTGGACGGAAGTGGTAGTGAAGTGTGTCCGGTAAAAATTAATTTCCCTAAACTGGTACTGCACAACAGAAAGCAATTTGTAAAAGAGGGACTAAACAGTAATAATGAGAAGTTGTTTTATTATGCCTGGAAAAAAGCCATGTTGAAAAGAGATATCATCAGCTGGACCGGTATTAATGCAAGAAATAAAGTGATTGATGCATATTTCAAATCAAAAGAAGGGCTACGTCAAATGCCTTCTGCTGCGCCAAAATCATTTAATCAGCAGTGGAGAGATAAAATGGGATACAGGTAGAGGGGGAAAGAGGAATTATAAATTCTAAATTCTAAATTATTTTTTCTCGGTTCTTAATGTCTTTCTATTCTTTCATCAACTTTCTGCTATACCATCTTCCTCCGGAATTTACATTTACAAAATAAACACCGGGTTTTAAAGCGGAAATATCTAAAGTGTTTGTTGTTCCCTTAAATTCACCGGCTTCAATAATTTTTCCGGCAATATCAGTGATGTTGTATATATATTCCTTCAATGCCGAAATCAAATGCACTTTATCTGTTGCAGGGTTTGGAAATAAATTAAATGTAATTTCTTCCGGTGAATAGATATTAGTAAGCAACAGTGTTGTATCTACTATATAAAATCCTGCTGAATAAGTGCCGATAAATAATTTTCCATTAGGAGAAAAGGAAAGACATTGTACATAATTATCGGCAAGGGGTGAATTATTGGTGTTCCAGGTTCGGAAATTCAGTCCGTTTTTTAAAATAAGTCCGGAGTCGATACTGCCAATCCAAAGCCTTTCTGTTTGATCAAACTCCAGACAAGTTAAACTAGGTGTCTGTATCCCTGAATTAAACGGATTGAAGTTAGTCCAGCCAAAACCGTTTACTTTAACAACAATACCATTGGCAGGGGAAGCCATCCAGTAATTTCCTGCAGCGTCCACATCAATATCATTTAAAGAATTATCAGCTATTCCGGAATTGGCAATGGTAAAAGAAGTAATGCTGGTATCATCAACCAATGATAATCCTCCGTTCACGGTACCTACAATTTTTAAATTCGTTGCTGTATCAACATAAATTCGCGCAATATTGCTGGATTGCAAAGGAGAGCTGAATTGTACGTATACTTTCCAGGTATTGGTGGTATCGATACTCACCAGTCCTGCTGTAGTAGCCAGCCACACTGAATGATAATTATCGAATTGAATATCCTTTACCTGATCATCAGGCAACGGTGAAGTAGCAGTTGTGAAATTATTCCATGTAGTATCATTATATATAGTAAACCCTCCCAGAAATGTTCCTATCCACTTTCTGTTCAGTGAATCAATGGTGATACATCGTATGGCATTATCCTGCAAACCGGAATTTACAGTATTATATATGGTAAATACACTATTCTTAATTTTTACCAGCCCGAAATCTGTACCTATCCAAGTTGTGCTATCTTGCTCAAAAGCAATACAACGAACTGTATTATTGGGTAATGCAGAGTTTCCGGTGTTGAATTCTGTCCATTGTGCTTTGCAGTTAATGGTATTACATGTTAACAGAATAAGGAATAAATATTTCATGTCGTTGTTTCAGATAATTCAACAAAAATAAAAAAGCCGGCCTTAAATATCAGCCGGCTTTTAATGATTTATATCAGTATGGATTTAATTTACTACTAATCGCTGTGTAATTCTTTTTCCATCCTGCTCCAGACTTACAAAGTAAACACCGGCAGGAAGTTTTCTTACATCAATCATATAGCTGTTTGCACCTTTCTTAACATCCAATGATTGTTTGTATTTGGTCTGACCAAGCATATCAATCAGTTTTACAAAACCATCCTTATCAGTATTGGAACGATACATTACTTCAACATACTCACTGGCCGGATTCGGATAAATAGTTAATTCCTTATCTCCAGTATCGGAATTATCTGCAAACTTCGGACAACTGTTCACAGCGATTGCTAAGGAGCGGGAACTTCCATTGCCACAGGAGTTAACTCCACGTGCAGTAACACTTCCATTAACCGCATTTGCACTCATCGAAACAAGAATAGATGTAGTTCCCTGTCCTGAAGTTATCGTACATCCGTTAGGCACCGTCCAAAGATAAGTTATGGCTCCTGTTAAAGGTGCAATAGAATAACTCACATTTGTTTGTCCGGTACATACGGAAGTGACTCCGTTAATAGCTGCAGGCTGTGCTGCAGAACCACGAACGGATTTTGTTCTTTGTGCACTGGTACCACATAAATTAGAAGCAGTAACACCGATTATTCCGGAAGTAAAGGAACTGCTGAATTGTACATTAATTGAATTTGAATTTGATGGACCGATTATCGTTGCGCCTGCAGGAACACTCCATGCATAATTCATTCCGGCAACTGCTGTAACGGCATATGTTTGCAATGATCCGCACACTCCTGCTGCAAGTCCTGTCATGGTACTTGGTGTTCCGGGAGTATTTAAGGTAACGTTTCTAACACGGTTTGCACTAACACCACAACCGTTACCAGCAGCAACAGTGATAGAGCTGGAAACAAAACCTGCAGTGAATGTAACATTGATGGAGTTTGTTCCTGCTCCGCTGTTTACAGTTACACCGGCGGGTATAACCCAGTTATAGAAAGTAGCACGTGCTACACTGGCAATTGAATACGTTGCTGTTTCACCCGGACAAGCTCTTAGCGGACCGGTTATTGAACCCGGTGTTGATGGTGCAGTAGTTTGTGTTGTATAAGCTAAACACTTATCGCCACTGGTGCCACAACCATTGCTTGCATTAACACAAAGATTTCCGGTTACTACCGTATTTCCACTTAAAGTAATTGCATTGGTTCCTTGACCGCCTGTTATGGTTATACCTGCCGGAGCAGTCCAGGCATAAGAAGTAGCTCCTGCAACATTTGCAATACTGTACGCTGCATTAGCAACAGGAAGGCAGTTGTGAGAGTTACCGGTTACAGAGGCAGGAACTGCAGGAATAGTATTTACATTTACTGTTATGGTAGAAGTGGCAGTACAACCGTTAAGGTTAGTTCCTGTAACCGTATACACGGTAGTAGCATTTGGAAATGCAACCACACTGGCACCTGAAGTAACATTTAACCCGTTTGCAGGATCCCAGTCATATGCATCAGCACCGCTTACATTAAGTGTTACTGAATTACCGTCACAAATTGTTTGCGCTGTCGGAACAACTAAAACCGGTGATGCATTTACATTTACAGTTACCTGAGCCGTATCAGTACATCCGGAAGAATTTCCAATTACCGTATATGTTGTAGTTACATTTGGTGATGCTGTAACACTTGCTCCTGCAGTAGAACTTAATCCTGTTGAAGGAGACCATATATATGTTCCTGCACCACTAGCCGTTAATGTTGCAGATTGTCCGCTACAAATCGGTGAAGGTGTATTTGTTGTTACATTAATATTACTTCCAACAGTTACATTAGCAGTCTTTGTGCCTGTACATCCTGTTCCGCTTTCAGTAGCTGTTACCGTATATGAAGTACTTGCTGCAGGATTAGCTATAGGATTTTGTTGAGTTGAAGAAAAACCTGATGGTGATGACCATGCATAAGAATAAGTTGCAGGTGCTGTATTATTAACAGATAAGGTCCAGTTATTAATTGTACCCACATCAGCACCCGCATGATCTACAACTTTTAATGTCCAGGTGCCATTTGCTAAACCGGTAAGGCTGCTGAATGGCTGATCAGGAATAAATAATCCGGTGAACGGAGCAGCACCTGAAGCAATAGCTGTTCCGCCGGTTGCTACGAATTCTGTATTCACAAAATTATCACCACTTCCTCCACGGCTGTTACTTAAAAGAATAGTTGTACCTGAAGGTGATATTAAAGAAACATTTAAATCTGCATCATAAGTGTGTGTGATATTGATTTTAACTTTTGCAACAGAATTAGTGGCAAGTGTAGCAGGCACAATACCTGAAACAGTTACTGAACTGGAAGCACCTGTTGTATTATTATCAGGAATAGCTACTACTGTGTTATTTGTAAAATTCACCGGCACCAATGTAGTACCTGATCCGGAAACAGTTGAAGCTAACTGTACATCAGAACCCGGACAAACCATATTTGGTGTTGCTGTAGCTGTTACTCCAAGAGAGGAAACAGTTACGGTTGTTGCATTGGAAGTTGCAGGACAAGTACTGCCACTGTTAATTGTTACGGAATAGCTGCCTGCCTGAGTAACAACAATAGAAGCTGTTGTAGCCCCTGTTGACCATAAGTAATTTGTACCGGCTGACGATGTTAATGTAACACTGCCTCCAGTACAAAAAGTAGTAGAACCGCTTGCAGTAACAACAGGGACAGAACCCCCTTGTTTTGTTAAAGTGATAGGCACTGCAACAACGTTATTCCATTTTCTCTCTTCCAGGAAGTTATTATTGGGATCCACCTGAACTACTATCCAGTAGCTTCCGTTACAAAGGCCGGGAGGAAGATTAACCCACATACCGTCAAGACCCTGACTGTAAGTATCAAGATAACCTGCACTGATTCCCTGCACTACATTAGAGCAGCCGTAACTTCCGCCACCCAATCCATAGTTATCAAAATTTGATGAGTTAAGATTATTACCTAAAGAGTCAACACAATATCCAACACTTCCATTACAGGAAGCAATATCCAATAAACAAAAAGCCAGCTTTGCACCGGTACCAATTATTGGCCAGTTTACCGGATTAGGATCGGCAGTTGCAGTACGTACTGTATAAACACCCCAATCATCCACATGCTGATGTCCGTGAGAAGCGTGATAGGTCATAGTGCCGGCAGGGCGATCCGTAAAGGTCATTGCACTGCCATTTTTATGATAGATGCGCTGATAAATTAATTGACGTGGCGGCAACCCTGTTACCGGACATGTTGCCGGGATTGTTGCAACACTGCTGGCAGTAAAAGTATCCGTTCCGCAAACATAGGTCGGAGTACCGCGTGTTTCCATCGGGCCATGACCAATGTTTGGTGTGGAAACTGACAGACGAAGACGGCCATCATTACCACTGCAAGGCGGATTACAAACCTGTGGATACTCCGTATAACTTGACGGGTTATTCAGCGGGTTTTTTGATATGGTAATATCCGGATACAGGTCGCAATTTGTTTGTGAAGTGTCCTGACATTTACAGGTGGTGCCAATCAGCGTAGTGCATTGACTTAACCCGATAACCGGCGCCGAAAGCACAATCAGCAGTATAAGTAACTGTTTTTTCATAGTATAAATTGTTAAATCTTTGGAGTTTTGTACAGCTTGCAAGATACTAGATTGTCTCTGAATAACCAAACTTTTTTATCTTTGAAAAAAATGCCTGAAAATCAATCGGTTTAATATGACAAATCACCTTCTTCAGCCCGACCCGGGATACTATACCAACTACATTTTAAAGGTGCCGGAGACAAATATCATCACCACGCTTGAAAATCAGCAAAAAGCATCGTTAGCGCTGTTCCTATCCATTCCTGAAGAAAAAGGAAATTATGCCTATGCCGCGGGTAAATGGACGGTAAAAGAATTGCTTGGGCATATGATAGATGCCGAACGCGTTTTTGCCTATCGTGCTATGCGCTTTTCCAGAAATGATAAAACTCCTTTACCTTCTTTTGATGAAAACGACTATGTTAAAAATGCTTTTTTTAATGATAGTACCCTTGCTGCATTAACAGAGCAATACAGCACCTTGCGCTCCTCCAATATTGCTACATTTAAAAACTTAAATAAAACAGAATTAAAAAGAACAGGAACAGCAAGCGGGAAAGAACTGACTGTAGAACAACTTTTATATATCATTGCCGGACATGAATTGCATCATGTGGAAATACTAAAAGAGCGTTATGGCATAGGGGAATAAGTTTCTTAGAATGACGAATTAAGATCCGATAGCTATCGGATGCAGAATTAAGAATACAGAATTATTGCTTTAGCCCGTTGTTGGATTAAGTCTTACTTTCTGACTTAAGCCTTTGTATAATTAGTAAGTCTTCAGACTTACACAGCCAGCGCTGTCTCCGGATTGAATATTGATCCGATAACTATCGGATGCAGAATTAGGAATTCAGAATTGTTTTGGGAAAAGTGGAAACATTACAGATTTTAATACTAAGCTATAGGCTGCAGAATTAATTTATTTCCTCCGCGCCTTCTCCACGTTTTTCACTCTGCGCCCACTGCGTTTAAATGCGGGAGCTGAATAGTACCAGAATCATCAAATGGTAACCGCAAAGTACACAAAGAATTTACGCAAAGAAAACGCAAAGAAAAAAGTGCTAACCAATGAAATGATTATTACATAGCAAAATATATTTATTTCCTCCGCGCCTTCTCCGCGCCTTCACTTTGCGCACTTTGCGGTTAAATACTTGATGCTGAATAGTACTAAAATGATCCTGCAGTTAGTTATTGAGATTTAGTTTTTCATAGCATATTTTTCTATTGTTATTGGTGTTTGCTACAAGCAGGATGCTTGTTTTGGTTTTTTTCATTCCTTGATGATTTTTAAAAACACGTGCAAGATGCACGCGCTAGATTAATGAAGCGAAAGGTAGTAGAATGTACTTCAATGTTCCTTTTTATACTCCGTAAGATTAATCGGTCTGCTGAAATTTTCCTCCAGAGAAATAAATGTTTCGGTACGTTGAATGCCCTTTATTTTTTGAAGCTTATCGTGTAATACCTGCTTGAGATGAGTTGTATCGCGACAAACAATTTTTGCGAACATACTATAGATGCCGGTAGTGTAATGCAGATTTACAATTTCAGGAATTGCTTCAAATGATTCCGCTACATGATCATACAACGAACTTTTTTCAAGATAAACACCGATAAATGCCGTAACATCATACCCCAGTTTTGAATAATCTACTTCCATCCTGGGCTTTTTAACGATGCCCATATCCTCCAGCTTTTTCATTCGTACATGCACGGTTCCGGCACTGACAAAGATTTTTTTAGCCAATTCTGTATAAGGAATAAAGGCATCATCAATTAGTGCCGATAATATCTTCAGATCTGTTTTATCAATTTCTAAATTTTCAGGATGTTTCATAACCTATTTTTAACGATATGACAAAAATAATGATATTTAATTGACATTTTCATATATTTTCATTTATTTTATTAATTTATTTGCAAAATGCCGATTACTGCTGTATGTTTGCAGCGCGTTCTTATTACATACTGTAGGGTGTTGAAACAGGCAGCCATGCCCCCCTGTCTCGGGGGTGAGGATCACGGGATAAACGTAGTATAGAGCCGTTCGGGTTAAACCGATACGACCAGGGTCGACCACTGGAGTTTGTGCTATAGCTAACCGCCTCGTGGGGGTTCGAATCCTTCTCCTACAGCATTTGATTATTTCATCGAAAGAAATCGATTAATCAGTAAACAACTCTAAGCGATGATCGCCCCGTTATTCATTTGACGGGGCTTTTTTTATTACAAAATTTCCGTTTTACGGGTGACGAAAAATAACTTCCAGTAATGTTTGTCCAACAGCCTTCATAGATGTTTTATCTATTTTATCCATGGTGTCCTCATGAGTATGCCAGTGCTTCCAGAAGTGTGATGGTGTATTGTAATCGTAGTGCACAATATCTATGCATCTGATACCTGCAAGTTTGTTGATGTAAAAATGATCATCAATGATTCCGGCACTTTCATCATTTAAAAAATATCTTCCAAATCCTGCATCAGCAGCTGTTTTCCACACCAGCTCTACTATATCAGAAGCGTAATGCATGCTGGTGCCTTCTTTGGTAAAAGTTGGATTGGCTCCTGCGGCCATATCAATTAATATCCCAAATCGCGCCTGATATCCCGTCACATGTTTATTCCTCGCCCAATACTGCGAACCATAACAATAGGAGTTCTCAATTTCTGATTTACCATAATCTTCCAGATCGAATAACATGATATCAACGCCGGTTTGTACATCAGCAGCGGCTAACTGCCGTGCAGCTTCTATGATGATGGCAGAACTTGCAGCACCGTCATTCGCACCGTCAAAAGGATCGTTTGGACGCTCTGTATCCTGATCAGCCCACGGACGGGTGTCCCAATGCGCAGTGAGGATAATACGATTACCTGCAGCAGGATTAAATGAACCAATAATATTTCGCATCTGTAATACTTTGCCGTCATGTGCTGTTATGGGAGCTGTTTGTTCAAAAACAGTATCGCACCATTGCTTCAATAACGAAGCAAGATAATCACCACACTGTTTATGTGCTTTAGAATTGGGAATGCGTGGCCCAAAATCTACCTGTGTTTTTGTATACAGATAAGCAGAGTCTGCGTTAAATACCGGAACATTAATAACAGGGGCAGGCGGAGTTTCTACAGTTTCACTCTCAGTGTTTTTATTACCACTACAGCCAACAAGAAAAATAATATATATCGCTGATAAAAATCTGAATGCTATGCTCATGTTATAAACCTTTATTCCAGGTAGTGCCGTTCTTCTCATCTTTAATTACATAATTAAGCTTCAGCAATTCATCTCTTATTTTATCAGAAGTAGCAAAGTCTTTTTTTGATTTTGCTTCATTGCGGATGCTCAATAATAATTGCATCAGTGAGTCTTCTGAATTATCATCTCCCCTTCCTTCTTCTTTCAATCCCAGGATCTCGAAAGTAAACAGGTTCATCCATTTACTCAACTCCGCCTTATCAGCTGCAGTAATAGTTTCTGTTCCGGCATGTACAGAATTAATATAACGTACTACATCAAACAAATGTGCTAATACAATTGCTGTATTCATGTCATCATTCATTGCTGCATAGCAATCACTCTGCAGTTTTTTAATATCATAACTGGTGGTTGATGATTCCGGAAGTTTATCTATTATAGAAATGGCATTCATAATGCGCGCCATTCCCTTTTCTGCAGCCTGTAAACCCTCATTGGAAAAATCAAGTGTGCTCCGGTAATGTGCCTGCAATATGAAAAAACGAATGGTCATTGCTGTGTATGACTGCGCCAATAATTTATGATTGCCGGTGAAGAATTCATCAAGGTTGATAAAGTTCCCTAACGATTTTCCCATTTTCTGTCCGTTAATGGTAATCATGTTATTATGTACCCAATATTTCACAGGTGCATTGCCGCAACTTCCTTTCGATTGCGCAATTTCACTTTCATGGTGGGGAAATAATAAATCCATTCCTCCACCATGTATGTCAAAGGTCTCGCCCAGATATTTCTGACTCATTGCCGAACATTCAATATGCCACCCCGGAAAACCATCACTCCACGGTGAAGGCCAGCGCATGATGTGCTCCGGTTGTGCCTTCTTCCATAGTGCAAAGTCTGCAGGGTTGCGCTTTTCCTCCTGTCCTTCTAATTCTCTTCTTTCATTTCCTGCACCGGCAATAAGATCTTCCAGTATGCGCCCTGATAATTTACCGTAATCATTCGTCTTGCTATAATTCACTACATCAAAATAAACTGAACCATTAGATTCATAAGCATAACCATTGCTGATTATTTTCTTTATCATTTCAATCTGCTCAATGATATGTCCTGATGCACGTGGCTCAATTCCGGGATTCAGGTTATTCAGTGCCCGCATTGCCTCATGAAATTTATCAGTATATAACTGCACAATTTCCATCGGCTCCAATTGTTCCAATCGTGCTTTCTTGGCAATTTTATCTTCACCTTCATCAGCATCATTTTCCAGATGACCCACATCGGTGATATTGCGCACATAACGAACTTTATATCCGAGGTGCTGTAAGTAACGGTTCAATACATCAAAGGTGATATAAGGACGTGCATGACCCAAATGCGGATAACCATAAACGGTAGGACCGCAGACATAAAGTCCTACAAATGGTGCATTAATGGGGATAAACTGTTCTTTCTGACGGGAAAGTGAATTGGTGAGATAAAGTGGATGTTCCATATATATAATTCAAATGACGGGCAGGTTTTTGGTTACTGCATCGTTTTTCTTTTTTTGTTTAGTTGTGGTTTTACTAGTGTTGAAGAGCAGAGGTTGCAAAGATGGCAAAGATTCTTTTATAGCGCCGGAATAAATTCCGGCGCTATAAATATTTTACCCGATTTGTCATCCAGATCCGCCCACTGGCGGAGAAGGAACTTTGCGGTGATTAATGTTGTTCTTTCGAAAAAGCATCTAATAGAATTATGCTGCTAAGAGTGGGCATTTCGCCTGCGCAGGAATAAATTCCGGCGCTATAAATATTTTACTCGATTTGTCATCCAGATCCGCCCACTGGCGGAGAAGGAACTTTGCAGAGATGAATGTTGTTCTTTCGCAAAAGCATCTATAGAATTATGCTGCTAAGAGTGGGCATTTCGTCTGTCATATAGATTCCTCGTACCTCGGAATGACAAATCAGGGGGGTACTAGCTACTAAACAATAATACTATTTCTCTCTTCCCGCAAATGCAAAATCATATCACGGCACATTTCTGCAAGACCGAATTCTGTTTTCCAGCCCCATTGCTCCTGCGCTGCGCTGTCGTTAATAGAGCCTGGCCAGGAGTCTGCAATCTGCTGGCGGAAGTCGGGTTTGTAAGTAATTTCAAATGATGGAATTACTTTTTTAATCTCTGCTGCAATTTCCTCACAGGTAAAACTGATTCCGGAAAGATTATAGCTGGAACGTATTTTAATTTTTTCGGAAGGTGCATGCATTAACTCTAATGTTGCACGAATTGCATCAGGCATGTACATCATGGGTAACATGGTATCCGGACGCAAGTAACACTCAAACGGAATTCCCTCTACTGCTTTGTGAAAAATATCTACTGCATAATCAGTGGTGCCTCCACCGGGATGCGCTTTATAACTGATCAAACCCGGATAACGGATGCTGCGAACATCCACACCAAATTTTTTATGATAATACTCACACCAGCGTTCGCCTGCTAATTTACTGATGCCATAAACGGTGGAAGGCTCCATAACGGTATATTGCGGAGTATCTCTTTTAGGAGTGGTATTACCAAAAACGGCAATGGAACTCGGCCAGAATAACTTCAGATCTTTTCGCTCAACGGCAATATCAAGCAGATTGATCAATCCTTCCATATTCAACTTCCATGCTGACTTCATTTTCTGCTCTGCTGTGGCTGATAATAATGCCGCTAACAAATAAACTTCCTTAACATTATGAATCCGTATAACTTCCGCTATTGACTTAGCATCCAGCACATCCAGCACGTAAAACGGGCCGGTCTCCTTTAAATAACCCTGCTGATCTTTAACATCGGAAGCAATTACGCTGCTACCGCCAAGTTGATTTCTTAATGTTGTAACCAGGTCTGTGCCGATCTGGCCGGCAGAACCAAGGACGAGTACCGTATCTCCGGGGGTCATAAGTGCATTTAAAAATTGAACTGCAAAATTAAAATTATTATTTGAAGCACCTGCCTGTTATGGGTTTCGGGCGATAAAAGATTGCAAATGATGCTTTGTGATGATCAATTACCTTTGGCGTCCATGCCTATCACTAAAAATACGAAAGGAAACGGAGCAGCTCTGCTCCTCCTTTTGATTGTTGCCATTGCGGCCAACTGGCCTTTGTGGGTGTACAGCATGAAGTTCGATATCCTGGATCAGTATCTTCCCTGGCGAATATTGGTGGGTGACTGCCTGAGAAATGGTATGCTCCCATTATGGAATCCATATACCCATCTCGGTTACCCCCTTCATGCCGACCCGCAAAGTGGTGCCTGGTATCCTATTGTCTGGATTATTGGTGGAATTTCAGGCTATAATCTTTACTGGATTCATCTGGAATATTTATTTCATGTATGGCTGGCCGGTGCAGGGATGTATTGGCTGGTTAAAAATTTTACAAGGAATAAAAATGTGGCCATCCTTGCGGGCATGAGCTATATGTTAAGCGGATTCTTTACCGGTAATGCACAACATCTCACCTGGATTATCAGCGGAGCATGGTTGCCTTTTGTGTTGTGTGCCTTTTATTTACTCATGAAAAGTGAGAAAAGAAAATATATATGGATTGCAGCACTGGCCTTCTTCATGCTATTTACCGGAGGTTATCCTGCATTTTCTATTGTAACGGTTTATCTGCTGATTGTAATTTCCGCTATTGTCATTATCCGAAGAAAAACACATTCCGAACAAGTTGCTGTTGCAATAAAAAACATGTTGTTGTTGGCTCTAACTACTGCATTGCTTTGCGCTGTTATGTTGGTGAGCAGTTATGAAAGTTTTCAATTGGCAGGACGTGCAGAAGGGTTGAGTAAGGAGCTGGCAATGGCAAACCCATTCTCACCACAGAGCATGATTTCTTTTCTTTTCCCTTTATCCTCCTTGCGTAATTCCGCTTTTTTTGATACAGATGTTTCTATGTCGAATGGTTTTTTTGGGTTGATGATGTTTGCAGGATTTATTCTTAGCATTTTCAGAAAGAAAACACTTACTGAAAAAATAATCTTATACGGAAGTATTATTTGTTTACTGGCAGCAATGGGCAGCTATACTCCGGTGCGCAGCTGGATGTATGATTTTATTCCGCTGATGAAATTGTTCCGTATGCCTTCCTTATTCCGTTTGTTTGCAATAACAGGATTTATTTTACTGGCATCTTCCACATTGCATCAGATTGATACATCAGGCAAAAAGAAAATGTTAAACAGTGCATTAATAACATTTGGCATTCTGGCATTTATCAGCATGGTAGTTGCATTTGTTAACGGACCAATAATATTACCGGCATCTTTTTCCGCTATTAGTGAAGTTAATTTTCCTACCACTTTTTTATTACAGGGAATAATTTTGCTTCTTTCATTTGTTACCTTCTTCCTTTTATTAAAAAAGAAATTACCAATTTATCTGTTATCTGTTGATCTTATTTTATCAGCCTGGATTGTTGCCCCTATTACACTGGTAAATAATCTGAAAACAAGAACCGTCAATCAATATTTAACCAATCTTCATGCTGATTTTCCACTTCCATCCATGTTGCCCTTGCAGGAATTTAAAGATCGCACCAACACCTTCGGACCCTTCTGGTGCAATCTGGGCATCTTACGCAATCAGCCAATCTATGATGGGTACAACAACTTTCAAACAAAACAATATCTTGAATATGAAGCATCGCCGCTCTTTCAAAATGTCTTAAAAAATCCGATAGTTTATCTTACTTCCTCCATCAAAACAAGTAATTACACTACTGCAACTGTTAATTCCCCTATTACCAACGATTCTACTTTTTTGTTGGTTGATAATCTTCCTTCATTACCAAAAAGCAGTGAACCATTTACCGGAACATTATCATTAACTCGATTCCAACCGTTACATGTCGGAGTGCAAACCTCAACAACTGCTCCTGCTCTGCTTACCCTGCAACAACAATTTATGCCGGGATGGAACGTAACGGTTGATGGCGTAACGAGATCTCCTTTAAGAAGTAATGGATTTAATATGTCAGTATTAATTCCAAAAGGAAAACATGAAATAGCTTTTAATTACACTGATAAAAAAGTGCAAATTGCTCTACTTATTTCTACACTATCATTATTAACGGTGCTTTTTCTTTTATTCAGAAGGAAAAAAATCAATCCAGATCCTTCTCCTTTTCCTTAACCTTTTGCAGGGCATCCTTTGCACTACCGATTTCTGATTTCACATCACCAATCTTCTTCTCATTGTCTTTAAGCTCTCTTTCATTATCATTAATCTGATTCTGCATCTTCTCATTATCAGCCCGAAGACGATCACTTTTTTTTACTATTTCTTCACTTTCCTTCTCCTTACTCTCCACTATTTTTTCCGCTGCTTTTACTTTCTCTTTTAATCCGTCTTTTGCAATTGGCAAAGCAAAATCATGCAATAATTTGATAATGGTCTGGCTTTCATCAGAATTAGTAGAGGCCGAAATAAATCCTGCCGGCGCCTGAAATCCAACTACCAGCACTGCCCCTTCTGCAACCGGAGACACTCTGGCGAAAATCTGCAAAGTATCTCTGGAAATCATAGGCAATATTGCATTAGTAGAGTTCACTTCATCGCCTGACGATTTTAGTTTCCCTTTATAATCCTTCAGATAACTTGCCCATTCTTTTGACAGTGCTTTAGGAGTAACATGCGGAACAAACAGGTTATAAGCTTCCTGAAATTCATCATTCAGTTTTTCCATTCCTGTGGTAATATTTATTTTCTGAGCATACGTAAGCTGTACCAGAAAAAATGCAATAAGGGTTAAGATAGATTTTTTCATCATGTATAATATTTTCTTGTTTTTATATGTCAGATACTCCGCCCGAAATCACAAACTTCATCATCTCTGTTCCGGAAGCATTAATTGGTGTTACGTTGGCAGCATTCACCACTACTAACTGACCGTTAAAGCCATAGCTGAATGGTAAATAAACGGCAATCACTTCTTTTGGTAAACCAACAGCGGTAAGATCATCATCCGTAACAAATCCGATTCGTTGCAATTTCGGATTATCATTCACCGTTACCAGTACCGGCTTTGTAAATCTTTTTTTCTCGCCAACAAATGCTTCAATCAAATCTTTTACAGAACTGTAAATTAATTTCAGCAATGGCGTGCGCTCCATCACTCCTTCAAATATACTGAACAACGGATTACGCACAAATCGCGTTCCCACATATCCGAAAAAAGTAATGGTAACCAGTATCACCAGAATTCCCATTCCCGGAAGTTTAAAGCTGTCGAATCCCGGTACCGGAATATCTACCTGAATGGGTATCAGATTATCCATCCATATTATTCCTTGTATCACTACATAAAAGGTAACCACAACAGGAACTACAAATAATAATCCCTGTAAAAAATAACTAATGAGTTTTTTCATGATTTATTTTGATTGGTAATGGGTGGTTATGCAGAATCATTATTCTAGCCTCACCCCGGCCCTCTCCGGCGGAGAGGGAGTTAAATATTGTTTAATTTTTAAATTTAAATTAATGCAGAATCATTTTTCCAGCCTCATCCTTCGCGACCTATCCGACGGAAAGGGAGTTAAAGTTTGATTTATTTTTTAATATTTATTAATTCCATTTGCAATTTCTTTGACAGACCGGAGATGACGGTTTCATAGGAATGATCTATCAGCGACTTTATCATCTTCTCATTGAGTGAACCATTGATGGTCACGGTATTCCAGTGTTTTTTACTCATGTGATAACCCGCAACAACGTCATCATACTTCTCCCGCAATTCAATGGCATATTCCGGATCGCATTTTAAATTTATGGTGGTAGTGTCCTCCAGATCGGTGAGCAGAAACATTTTATCCATCACTTTAAAAACCAATACGGTTTCATTAAATGGAAAAGATTCGGTTACTCCTTTTTTGGCAATACAATACGCCCGCAGCGCTTCAATATGCATCGGGAAATTTTTTTCAAAAGTATCTGAATAAGCGTTTACTTTGATGCATTGTTTACAATACTTTGCCCGATATGAAAAAACTATTCCTGCTGGATGCCCTTGCCCTGATTTACCGCAGCTATTATGCACTGATCCGCAATCCCCGCCTCACTTCCAACGGACGTAATACCAATGCCCAATTCGGTTTTACTTCTACGCTGGTGGATCTTATTAACAAGGAGCGCCCTACGCATATGGCTGTTTGTTTTGACACTCACGCGCCTACGGAACGACATACCGACTTTGAAGATTATAAAGCCAACAGAGAAGATGCGCCCGAAGATTTACTGGCAGCATTGCCCGATATTAAAAGAATTATTGAAGGATTTAACATCCCCGTGGTGGAACTGGATGGTTATGAAGCAGACGATATCATCGGTACGGTTGCCCTGCAAGCTGCTGATGCCGGATATACGGTATATATGGTGACGCCCGATAAAGATTACGGACAAATTGTACGTGATAATATTTATATATATAAACCATCGTACCAGGGAAATGCTCCGGAAATTATGGGACCAAAAGAGGTATGCGATAAATGGAGCATTAATAATGTGCATCAGGTAATTGACATCCTCGGACTGATGGGCGATGCAGTAGATAATATCCCGGGCATTAAAGGTGTAGGAGAAAAAACGGCGGTTAAATTATTAACGGAATATCATACGCTGGAAAATGTTTTAGCAAATGCCGATTCCATTAAAGGTGCTTTGGGTGAAAAGGTAAGAGCAGGAAAAGAAGCCGCCATTATGTCGAAGAAATTAGCGACTATCATTACCAATGTTCCTGTTGAATTTCATGAAGAAAATTATCGCTTAAAAGAATTGCATAAGGAAAAGCTGACGGAAATTTTTACTGAACTGGAATTTAAAGCACTTGGCAAAAGAATTCTGGGGGATACATACAATGTTCATTCTGCTGATGCAAAAACGGATAATCGTCAGCGGGATTTATTTGGTGATGTGGTAAATGGCGGTGCTACGGAAAAAATTACAAAGGCCGTTGAAACAGTGGAAGAAGAGGAAGAAGAAAGCAATGGCAATAATCTCCCTTCAGGTATATCTGCCGGAAATAATATTACCAATACGCCGCATGAATATATATTGGTAGAGCATGAAAAAGAAATTGATGCACTTATTCAAACTTTAAAATCCTATAAAGAAATTTGCTTTGATACGGAAACAACAGGCAAAGATGCTAATGATGTGGAGCTGGTAGGAATGAGCTTTGCCGTGGAAAAAGGAAAAGGATGGTATGTGCCGTTTCCTGTTGATCAGAAGGTAACGCAGGAAAGAGTGAATAAATTTTTGCCGTTGTTTAATGATGCAACCATTACCTGGGTGGGACATAATATTAAATATGATTTGCTAGTGATGAAGTGGTATGGTGTGGAATTTACCGGTGTTACTATTGATACCATGCTTGCACATTATCTGGTGGATCCGGAAGGAAGAAGAAGTATGGATCTGTTAAGCACTCAATATCTGGGATATGAACCGGTGAGTATTGAAACGCTCATTGGTAAGAAAGGAAAGAATCAGGGAAGTATGCGTGATGCTGATGTGGAACTGGTGAAAGAATATGCTGTGGAAGATGCTGATGTTACGTTACAACTCAGTAAAGTTTTTAAACCAATGATTATGGAGCGTGGTGTGGATAAGGTGTTTTATGAAGTGGAAAATCCACTCGTACCTGTCCTCGCAGATGTGGAATTTGAAGGCGTTAAAGTGGATATGGATTTTTTAAAGGAGTACAGTAAGCTGCTGGAAAAAGATGCTGCAGAAAGTGAAAAGAAGGTGTATCTGAAAGCCGGTGTTACGTTTAATCTTGCTTCACCACGACAATTAGGAGAAGTATTATTTGCTAAATTAAAACTGGACCCTAAAGCGAAGAAAACGAAAACAGGACAGTATGCCACTGGCGAAGATGTATTACAGAAACTCGCTGCTGAACATGATATTGTGGATGATATTTTAACGTTCCGCGAACTCACGAAATTAAAAAGTACGTATGTAGATGCTTTACCGGAATTGATCAACCGTAAAACAGGACGTGTACACACTTCTTTTAATCAGGCAATCGCAGTAACAGGACGTTTAAGTTCTAATAATCCCAATCTGCAAAACATCCCTGTGCGCACGGAGCGTGGACGCGAAATTCGAAAAGCATTTATTCCGCGTAACAGTGAATATATATTAATCTCTGCCGATTACTCTCAAATTGAATTACGTATTGTTGCCGCTATGAGTGGTGATGAAAATATGTGTGCTGCATTTAAAGCTCATAAAGATATTCATGCTGCTACAGCGGCGCGTGTGTATGGTGTGGAAGAAAGCGACGTAACCAAGGAGATGCGCTACAAAGCCAAGAGTGTAAATTTTGGAATTATATATGGACAGGGTGCATTTGGCTTAGCAGAAAATCTGCGTATCCCCCGCTCCGAAGCAAAAGAGTTGATTGAAAATTACTGGAAGCAATATGGTTCTATCCGCACGTTTTTAGATCAGCAGGTAAATTCTGCGAGAGAGAACGGCTATGCAGAAACTTTAATGGGACGTAAACGCTGGCTGCGTGATATCATGTCGGCGAATGCAGTGGTGCGCGGATTTGCAGAACGTAATGCTGTTAACATGCCTATACAAGGAACAGCCGCTGACATGATTAAACTGGCCATGATTCGTATTCACAAAGAAATAAAAAGCCGCAATTTAAAATCGAAAATGATTTTGCAAGTACATGACGAATTAGTTTTTGATGTACATCGCTCCGAAGTAGAAATCATTAAACCCATAATTTTAGACGGAATGCAGCACGCTCTTAAACTCCCCAACGATGTTCCCACCGATGCAGAGATTGGTATGGGGGAGAATTGGCTGGAAGCGCATTAGGGTGCTGAGGTTTTAGTGCTGGGTGCTGGGGTACTGAGTTTGGGGTGCTTAGTGCTGTGTGCTGAGGATGGGGGTAAATGAGATTTAGTGCAATTCATTTTATTCTGAGCTTTTATATTAAACATTATGTCAATAAATAAAATCACCTCTCCCGAAAAGCTACAGAAAATACTGCAAAAATTACGAGAAGAACGCAGACCAAAAGCTAAGGTAATACGTAAATATTCTATAAGTAAATCGACCCGTGAATTAATTCATTCAAAAACCTCTGGCAAGTGCCATGTATGTGGTATTAAGGTTCTAATTAATAATTTTCAGGCTGATCATGTAATGTCTCACACTCATGGCGGTACTTCATTGCCAGATAATTTTCTGCCCGCCTGTAAAACCTGCAACCGCGCAAGATGGCATTATACTCCTGACGAAATGCAATTCATTTTAAAATTAGGTGTTTGGGCGAAAACTCAGATTCAGAAAGATACTGCACTTGGACAACAAATGGCAAGTGAATTACCCCGCCGCAAGTAACGGGGCATCGTAAATGATGATAAAAATATTTATAATTATAACGCTTCAAGAGGCGGGGAATTCACCCCTAAGGAATTAAATTTGTAAAGGGACTTAAGTAAATATTTATTTGTGGTAATAAATTACTGATTATTACTCTTCTTCCAGCTAGGACGCAGGAACGTGTAGGTGGTTAGTAATTTTGATTGAGAGGGCCGGGACGGTTATCAGGATTTGAACATACCTGAACATTTTATTTAAATGTAGCGCTTAAAAAACTTTAAAATATACCTTAGGCAAATCTTTGGAATCGAAAGATCTATTAAATTTGATCCCGATTTCAATTTATTTCTATTATGAGCTTTGGACAAGTAAAAAGAGAACTTGATAAACTCGATAAGAAGAGTATTATCAAATTAATTTCAGAACTATATAAAAAAAATAAATCCGTTAAGGAACATCTTGATTTTTTCGCGAGCAATAATGAGGACGAAATCAATGTAAAATATCACAACATGGTGTATGAAGCCTTTTATCCAAATCGTGGAAATGGTTTTAACCTGAAAAATGGGAATCAAGCAATCAGTTAATACCAGAAAATAGGTATGCCTGCCGACTCAGTTGCAGAACTCATGTTATTTTATGTTGAAACCGGAGTACAGTTTACCAATTATTACGGTGATATAAATGAGGCCTATTATAATAGTCTTGCATCAACGTTTAAAGGTGCTTTAAAATTGATGCAAAAGCATGACATTCTTGAAATCTTCTCTGATCGCATTTTTTCCTTAGTAAAAAATACATCTGATATCGGTTGGGGATTTAACTACCAGATGTTAGACATCTGGGCAGAATATTATCCGGAACTTGATGAAGATGAAAATTATTCTATTGATCCTGATCATACTTTGCAGGAACCGGAATCATTCGAATCCGGAAAAGTAATTTCTATAAACAAAGGAAAAAAGAAATAATTATTTTTTACTTATGCCCATCTCCTCTATACAAACATTGGAAGTTATTGAAGCTATGGAAAATTTTCTTACCAGAAGACGTCCGCCGGAAGAAATAAGAAGCAAACTGGATATTGGTTATAAAATAGAAGATCAAAGCATAATTGTATTTACAGTTCGTCCGGCATTTGGTAATCCAAACAAGTATCATGAAAGTGCGGTAGCAAAAACGACCTTTGTTAAAGCAAAACATATATGGAAAGTATTCTGGTTACGTGCAGATTTGAAATGGTACGCCTACGATCCAAAACCAACAGTAAAAAACATATCAGAGTTTATTAAACTGGTTGAAGAAGATGTACACCATTGCTTCTGGGGGTGAGAATTCAATTTATACTAGGTAAAACATTCACGAGAAGAGATAGAATGGATATGCACGCTACGTCGAAGACCGGAACATGTGGGGGCTCAACTATATATTGATTATCAGTTAACTAACATAAAACTATAATAGTCCTGCTCCTTATTATAGTTTTTTTGTAAAATCTAAAATAAGCTCTATCTTTGTTTTAGTTTACTAAAATAGTCCCCCGTGAAAACCTTTAAATCAGGCACTTACATTCAACAGGAATTTTATAGAAGTTTCCAGCCAAATTTCATTAATAGGGAATGGACAATTGATGATATGGATTTGATTCGCCTACTTGGTCAGGCGGATAGAGAATTGGGTCGGCTAGATATGTATTCAGAATACATACCCAATTTAGACCTCTTTATAAGTATGCATGTTTTAAAAGAGGCCACACAAAGTAGTAAGATAGAAGGAACACAAACCAACATGGATGAGGCTTTGCTGGAATTGGAAGATGTGCCTGCAGATAAAAGAGAAGATTGGGAGGAGGTGCAGAATTACATTCAGGCAATGAATAAAGCAATTAGCCGTATGGATGAATTACCATTCTCTTCCAGATTAATTAAGGAAACTCATGAGATTCTATTAAAAGGTGTTCGTGGCAAACATAAAATGCCCGGTGAGTTTCGTCAAAGTCAGAATTGGATTGGTGGTGCCAGTATTAATGATGCTGTATTTGTTCCACCGGTTCACACAAGCATACCGGAGCTTATTAGCGATATGGAACATTTCATTCATAATGAGAAAAGTTATTTTCCTGAGTTGCTTAAAGCTGCGTTAATGCATTATCAATTTGAAACTATTCATCCGTTTCTTGATGGTAATGGTCGTGTAGGCAGGTTGCTGATTACATTGTATCTTGTAGATAAAAAATTAATTAAAAAACCAATATTGTATCTGTCGGATTTCTTCGAAAGAAACAGAAGCAAATATTACGATAATTTGATGAGAACGCGGGAAAAGCATAATTTAATTCAGTGGTTTAAGTTTTTTCTTGTTGGTATAATTGAAACAGCAAAAAGCGGAGTACAAACATTTGATTGTATTTTAAAGCTTCAGAAAAAAGCTGAAGAACAAATTCAAACACTTGGAAGCAGAGCAGTTAATGCACAGAAATTATTAAACTATCTTTATCAACGCCCTGTTGTTAATGCCAGTAAGGTTGCGAGCATTACCGGAGTTACAATGGCATCTGTATATAAACTTATTTCAGACTTCGAAAGATTTAAAATTCTCAAAGAAACAACAGGCGGAAAACGTGGAAGACTTTATATATATAATGACTATTTGAACATTTTCAGATAAATCCACCTGTTATTTTACAGTTAATACATCCAAAGAACACCGGTTGAAAATAATTGAATATCTTTAACATCCCAAAAAAAACAACCCCTACTATGTCTGAAACAAAACTATCCTCCATCGCTACTCGTGCTCCGAAAGATTATGGAAAGGAGAAAACTAAGGAGGATTTTAT
>JANOBN010000631.1:0-4140 GCA_031411675.1 Bacteroidota bacterium
TCCGGATAATTTTCACTATGACTCTGACAAAAAGGTGAACTTAAATATCAGAATCCTGGATGGAAATGACGCTCCCTTAGCAGGAGTTCGTATAAACATTATGGATAAAAGTCCTGATGAAGGCGGTACAGTTTTCTATACTGGTGGCACCAATAATAATGGATATCTGACCGGAGAAACAAAATTACCATGCAATATGGATCATGCTATTCTTCATACCGGATTTGCAGGGGTAATGGAAGATGCAGTAGCAGAAATTAGCGGTAATTCTTTAAACTGCTTAATTGGCGGAAGTAATCCACAGGCTGTATCAGTAGATAATAACAGAGGCTATATCAGTAAAGAAAATCTTTATACCGGGAATACCGTTTCTAAAATTACGGCTGTGCCAACAATAAAAACATTTGGAACATGGGGATTAACTGGACTGCCTAATTATTTATATACACCTTCTGATGTAATTCCTGCTGCTCTAACCACAAGAATTAATGCTACATTACCTGACAAACAAAAGGTAATGACATTAAATCCATCATTCCTAACGAGTACATCATATCCTAATATTATACTTACACAAAGAGCCGATGTATTTGTAACGTTCTTCCATGAAGGTAGTACTGCAAAAAACACACTTGCTTTTTATGCTTATAATAAAAACAATCCTCCGGCAAATGTTGCGGCTATTCCATCTATAAAAGTAGTTTTCCCTAACATGAGTTATCAGGGAAGCGGCGGAGCATTGGTGGCGGGGAAAAAAGTTAAAATTGGAAATTTTGGTGCTGATACAGTAATTGCTTTTGTATTATTAACATCATCATTCAATTCACCAAACGTTACTAATGGTACCGCTCAGTTTTACAGTAATGAAGTTCTGAACCCTGAAGGAAGTGCAACATTGAAACGCCATAATGTGGCCTTGTGGGATGTTGTAGAAAAGAAAATGGTAATCGGTTTTGAAGAAACCTTGCGTACTGCAACAAAATGCGATCATGATTTTAATGATGCAATGGTTATTGTTTCAACAAACCCTGCTGTATCTATTAACACTGCAAATTATGCAACAACAAAAAACAATACCGACAGTGATGGTGACGGAGTTTTGGATGCACTGGATGAATTTCCATTAAATGCCGCTCTGGCTTATACCAGTTCCTATCCATCAGCTGACCCAAGCGTTTATGGGCATCTTGCATTTGAAGATTTATGGCCGGCACGTGGTGATTATGACATGAACGATCTTATCGTAGGCTATCGTTTTCAGGAATTTAAAAGTGCCTCCAATAAGGTAGTACAAATTGTTGGAAAATTCTTTGTAAATGCTGCAGGCGGCTCCTATAAACATGGTTTCGGATTTCAGTTACCTGTTTCTCAATCATTAATCAGTTCAGTTACCGGATCAAATATAAAAGAATCATACATTTCATTAAACGCAAAAGGACTGGAGAACGGGCAAAGTAAATCGGTGGTCATTGTATTCGATAATTCTCATAAAACAATTAATCAGCCAATCGGATTTTTCGTTAATACACAAGCCGGAGCTCCATTAATGAAAGGTGATTCTATAACGGTAACAGTTAACTTCTCCGTGCCTCAAACATCTGCTGCATTAGGACTACCTCCCTACAACCCATTTATCATGAGCAACATGCGTCGTGGGTATGAAATACACCTTGCCGACATGCCTCCTACTGATAAAGTGGACGCCTCTTTATTCAACACATTACAGGATAGCACCAATATTGCTTCCGGTAGATATTACAAAACAAATAATAATATTCCATGGGCGGTAAATATTCCAAACGCATATGGTACAGTATTAGAAAAAAATAAAATCATTGATGCCTACCTCAATTTTCCAAAATGGGCTCAATCAGGTGGCGTAAGTTATAGCGACTGGTATGAAAACAAACCGGGTTACCGCAATTCAACCATGATTTTTGGCAGATAAGAATAATGATAAATCAATTTGTAAAAGGCATCATTCATGGTGCCTTTTGCTTTTCTCAGAAGTTATAGCCTGCAGATAATTCTAAAAAATCAGCTTTGCCAAAATTTGTTTTAACATAACAACCTGCGAATATATTTTTATGCTTTCTATCGAATGTACTAAAAAAATAATAATTTGCACCTAGCCTGGCAGTGAATAAAGTTTTCAGAAAATCTCTTACGTCCGGCTCCTCCAAATCCTTGTAACGGTCTTTGCCAAAAGGATTGTAAAGATAAAATCCACCCTGCGTAACAAAACCTAAATGCCCGAATATATATTCGTGGCCGAGTATGTATAATAACGATGTAGATTTCCATCGTTCATTTTCGGTGTAGTATCTTTGACTGGTAATAAAAGTATAGGTTCCGTTATTGTAATAACCTTCCAGCCCCATCTGCCAACGCGCTACCGGAGTGTAATGACGATATATGTATGCGGATGCCAGATAAACTGCATACTTCGGGCCGTTCACAGGTCCTGTAGTACCACCTTGTTCGTTAATTCCCAGTGCCACACGAAAATTTAACTTTGGTTTTTTATCAGTAATATTATTTTCCTCCTGATTATTCACAAGCGTTGCCGGTGAAATACGATAGCGAAAACCCAACGAAAGTAAAGGCAGATTAATTCCGGCATTAGGCAGACTAAAATGCGCATTGGAACAATGCAGAATAGATGCTTTTAGCAAGATGGACCAATGCGGGTGCAAATGATACATCACTCCTGCATCTGCAGTACCTTGCATAGTAATATTTGAACCGATAGTTACATTGTCAATGTTACCTGTTTCATCAAAAGGATGATCAAAATAAGCAGCTCCCAAAGTTGCTTCAACAGTGAAAGAAATACGATAACTATGATCCTTAGTAAAACGAAACCCGCCGGTCAGACCCATAATATTCCCTAACTCTTTATGATTTCCCAAGGAGCCATAAACGCCCTGCACAGTTGCTTCCGGAAAATAATAATACCGATGCCAGGCTTTACTGCCATTTAACTTTTGATTCCAGCTTATTCGTGTCAGATAAGCATTCTCTAATTTTGGAAAACGAGGATAATTCTTAACAACACGACCTGTTTGAAACAACCCATCCCAGGATTGTTGTGCATCCATATCCAAAATAATCAATGAAAAAATAATACATAAAAGAAATCCTTTAAATCGCATGGACATGATTCATTGATATGAAAATGATTTCTTACTTAAATAATTAAAACCAAATGAAGAATTTATCATTAAGTCGCGAAGCTTCACGATTATAATTTAGAATTTCTAAAGCCTCACCCCCGGCCCTTCTCCCTTAGAGAGGGGAGAAATAATAGGTTTTTGTTTTTAAAACATATTATGCAATTCAAAATTTTCAATTTTGAATCTGGAAGAAATAATTTAGAATCAAGTCGCGAAGTCTCGAGATTAGAATTTAGAATTTAGAATTTAGATCCGATAGCTATCGGATTTAGAATTTCCTCCCCCCTGCTCACTTCATTGCCTTAATAATATTCACAAAGCTCCTGGATTTCAAAGAAGCTCCTCCAATAAGTCCTCCATCAACATCAGGCAATGAAAATAGTTCTGCAGCATTCTGCTCATTGCAACTTCCGCCATAAAGAAGTGAGATTTCTATGGCAGAATTAATGGAATATTTTTCACTTATGAGCTTACGGATAAATGCATGCATTTCCTGTGCCTGTTCGGGTGATGCGGTAACACCGGTACCAATTGCCCAAACCGGTTCATAGGCAACAATCACTTTAATTATTTCATGTTCTGAAAGATGAAATAAACCAGTTTGTAATTGCTCTGCTATAGTTTCAAAATGTCGTCCTGAATTACGCTCATCGAGTGTTTCTCCGCAACAGAATATGGGCGTGCAATTATTATGTAATGCAAGTTTTATCTTTTCTGCAATAACAGTATTGGTATCCTGAAAATAAGTTCTACGTTCACTATGTCCAATAATGACATGACTGACCCCCATGGATTGAATCATTGCAGCAGAAACCTCTCCTGTATAAGCTCCTGAAGCTTTATCTGAGCAGTTTTGCGCCGCAATACGGATACGGGGATCATCTACAAGTTGTGCAGCCAAGCCGAGAAAAGGAAATGGCGGGGCAAGAATTATTGTATGCTCCGTTCTCACTTCATCTTTGAG
>JANOBN010000632.1:0-2222 GCA_031411675.1 Bacteroidota bacterium
CTTCCCATATGGGAAGGCTTTTTTAAAGAGGTTGAAGCTCTTTTATTTTGCAATTACATTAAACTGGCGTTGAATATTATTTTCACCAATTGCTATTCTACAGATGTAAGAACCGGAAGGCAGATCGGAAATGTTTAACTCCAAAGTACCTTTAATATCATCTATTGAATTAGAAGAAACCAGTGCACCCTGAATGTTGTAAATTTCTACATTCATTTTTCTTTCTGATACAGTTGATAAATCAAAACTCATGTAAACTTTATCAGTTGCCGGGTTTGGATAGATATCTCCGAATAAAGTATTCAGGTTTTCTGCTTCATTGATACCAACAACACCATCGATAAATGCATTTATCATCATGTCTTGAATTTCACGTGAGCGCCACTCAGACCATGAGGCCGGATTACTTACCGGACCAAGTACTTCAAAAGTACGGTTAGAAACCGGTACTAACGTTCCAAGTGCATTTTGACCCAGACCAATACCATCTGCTCCCATCATCCAAGCTACGTAAAATCCGCCGGAATTAATGGTAACGGGGGTAGGTAGAATAATTGTATTCCATGCTCCGAGTACCACACTGCCGCCACTTACTGATACTGAGTCAAGTTGAGTTAGAGGTGTTCCATTTAGTCCATCATCATCAAAAATATGCATACTGAACCCTGCACTATTGGCATTTGCCACAATAAATGCTCTTAGTTTAGTGATAGTACATGGAGTAAAAGGCGGTATAATGTAAATACCTCCGCCTCCACCACCACCGGCCCAGGCTAATCCGCCGGTTCCATCATCCACGCCATTGTCATAGCTAAGAAGTATTGGTGTTAAGGTTGTGTCAACTACACGAATCTCTAAAGTTCTTGTATTATTAGTTGGAACCAGGTCAGTAGCTCCTAAGCGTGTTTCAACAATATGACGGAATGTTCCGGTATCGTTAGGGATCCACGTGTCAGGGAAAGTAACTACCTGACTCTGGCCGGCTGTAGTAGCCGGGAATAACACAGTATCTCTCACCTGAATCTGATTTAGACGATTAACAACCCGGGAATAAAAGTCAAATGTTGACTGTGGACGGTTACCGGAGTTAATTCCCTCCGCAATACTTACGAAAGGAGCACCATTTTTTGACAAAAACAAAGCACCTGTAGTTGGATTATTTACATAAGCAGTTGCAACATCATTGATTGCTGCAGTATCAACACCGGGATGATAGAAACGAACTGCTGTACCTGCTGCAGGATAAAAATCATTTATCAAGCCACCTTGCTCATATGGTAATCCAATAGAACCGGCTTTACTTTCTACACCAATGGTCATAAAGGAGGCTGTTCCAAAACTGGTACCTGTTTGGGTATTATACTGATAAGTAATGGTGCTATCAGTATTATTTAAAATTAGCTGGAAGCTGTTTAATCCCTGATAACCGGGTGCTGTCTGTGCCCAAAATCCAACACTGTCCCAGGTAACAATTAAAGTATCAGCATTTTGCCAGTACATACATTTAGATCCTGCAACAACTTCACCTATATCATTAGTAAAGGTAAGGTCAGAAGTCATAGCTCCCAGATAATCCTGCAACCCTCCGCTATTCGGTATTGTCGGGAATGGGGAAGCAGCAGTTGCACTTTTGTCGAATTCGATGTAACCGTTAGAACCGATATAAAAGTTGTTCGGATCATACCAGTAAAAATGAAATGGTACAACTAAAGGAAATGGTCCAACGATATTGTCATCAGCAAGACCTGTTACAAATGTAGTTCCCGGCCAATTGGTAATATCTATCCAGTTATAAACCGGACCGGCAGGGTCAGAGCTGTTTTTCCAGGTGTAGCCATAAGCATCCGGAGCAGAGCTGGCAGTTTGTGCTTTAACGTAAACCGCCGAAATAAGCAGAAACAGTAAAATAAGTAGATTTTTTTTCATTTTTCTTTATGTGGATTTAGAGTTTTCTTTGAGGGTCAAAGTAAATAAAACAAATTGAAACTTTGAAATTGTAGCTGAAGTTTTACAAATCTCTTTTTTTATGCAGATTTACCGGAAAAAGGGGGAAAAATGCTTTTGTTAAAGCGCACTGCTTTATGTGGGCATTTTTTTCTATTTTTATCGTTCAGTTCAAAAAAATATGAAGAAAATCTACGCTATCCTTATTACAGGTTGTATGTTCCTGTTTAATCAAAGTCATGCCGCTATTGGTGATACAATTCTGGTTCAGGCACATC
>JANOBN010000633.1:0-15437 GCA_031411675.1 Bacteroidota bacterium
AATTGTATTTTTATTGATAAATAAGCTTAGTATTGAGCCCACTATTAATGTCACATAACTATACTTTTTAATTTTTAAAATTAAATAATTACTCATGCAATGATGTATTTTATAGTCCAAGTTCAGCAGATATTTCAAGCATTTTTAAAATAGATTTTTCTGATTTTTTTATCAAAATGTCATCCATTATTATTTCTGGTGTTTCATTTTTTAAACAGTTATATAACTTTTCAATGGTATTTAATTTCATATGAGGACAATCGTTACAAGCACAGTTATTATCAGGCGGTGCAGGAATAAACGTCTTCAAGGGTTCTGACTTTTGCATCTGATGTAATATACCTGCTTCTGTTGCCACAATAAACTTATTTGCTAATGAGGTATTCGTATATTTCAGTAATGCCGTGGTAGATCCAATAAAATCAGCCAGCTTTAATACCGGTTCTTCACATTCCGGATGTGCTATCACCAATGCGTCTGGATGCTGCATTTTTAGTTTGGTAATTTTCTGCATGGAAAAAATTTCATGAACCATACAAGTTCCATCCCAGAGTAAAAGGTCTCTTCCTGTTTTTTTTGCTACGTAAGCCCCTAAATTTTTATCAGGAGCGAATATGATAGGTTGGTTGGCAGGAATAGTCTCTACAATTTTAACCGCATTAGAAGAGGTGCAAATGATATCACTGAGGGCTTTTATCTCTGCCGTACAGTTAATGTAGGAGATCACAAGATGTTCCGGATGTTCTTCTTTAAACTTTTTAAACGCTTCCGGAGGACATGAATCTGCCAATGAACAACCGGCACGCAAATCGGGCAACACCACTTTTTTTCCGGGATTGAGCAACTTTGCTGTTTCTGCCATAAAATGTACTCCGGCAAAAACGATCATATCAGCTTTCGTTTTCTCTGCCTGCTGCGCCAGACCTAAACTATCGCCGATAAAATCTGCAACATCCTGAATATCGCTGTCCTGGTAGTAGTGCGCAAGGATGATAGCATTTTTTTCTTTTTTTAGCCGGTTGATTTCTTCGAACAGGTCCAAAGATGGATCAATTCTTTCATCCACAAATCCTTTTTTCTCCAGTTCAGTAATTGACAACATACTATATTATTTATTTAATCTTTAAATATATTTTAATGTTATTAATGGCCTGTTAGTACCGTTTGCAACTTTACCGTTAATTGCTTGTGAGCAACCAATATCAATAGTTAATCACAATTTATACATAACAGAAAGGTGTTTAAGTTATTGTATATTAAGGAATAAACATCGTTATAAACACCTGTTAATAAACCCGGATGTGTATAACTATCCGGTAATAACTGTTGTGATAATGTTCATAAGCGTGTTAATCGTTTGTTTCAAAGTTTATAGTCTTTAATTAGGAAATGGAGGTTTTCTTTATAAGCCCGCCTTGTTTTTTATTTCCAAATAATATTATGCTTTTGTTATTACCCGGTTATGAGCACTATTAACATCGGATTTGTTTATAACTACAAAGGTAAGTGCTTTATAATCATTAGGGTATTATTTGACTGTTGATAACGTTATAAACAATTGATTTTACGTTTTAATGATAGATATAGAAGAAGTTATGTTATTGATTTCTGACTGTTGGCTCCCAGATACCTGATCTGATACCGGTAATAAAGCGCCATAAACCAACTAACTGAGCAGCATTGGCAGTTGTAAAATGAGAGAAGAACTTAATAAATGGCAAATGGATGCCGGACAACTTACGAAACAGATAATCGATAAATGGAGTAATAAAGACAAACGTAGAAAGCAACATCAACACAAACATTGCAGGTTGATGCCGCAATATAATAGAACCTATGTAGAATATCAGCATAAAAACCGGGCCCAGCCAGCGCAATACCTTATGTGAAAAGAAACAGAAGGAAACAGCACCGGGACGAAGTAATACCGGAAAAAAGTGAAAAAGATTTTGAAAGCTGCCGGAAGCAATCCGCACCTTTCTTTTGAATTCAATAGCAGGATTATTTCCCACATCTTCGTAAGCAATGGCAGCAACTTCATTAATACACTTCCCTCCATTAACCAACACCTGCATACTGATATAAAAATCATCTACCAGAAAGTGAGGAGGAACCGGTAGAAAAGCAGACTTACGAATTGCATAACATCCGCCAAAAGGGCCCATCATTGTTCCCCATAGTTTGCCTTCGTAGTGCTTTATATATACCTCTGCCTGAATATAAGTTTTCTCCTGCAGAGAAATTCCTTTGTTACTGATGCCTGTATTCATCATTCTGCTGTCAACAAGAGTAACCGTTTCATTTTTGAAATTACGCACTAAATTAAAAACAGTATTTTCATCAAAAATCACATTTGCATCAGTAAGTATTAAAATAGCATGTGAAGCCGATTTAACCAGTTCATTAATAATACCGGTTTTACCTGTGCGTTTTTGAAAATGAAATAGCCTGATATTGGTATTTGAGGTTGCATATTGATTAACAATTGCATCAGTACCATCCGTTGAATTATCTGAACCGACAAGAATTTCAATTTTACTGGCGGGATATTTACTTTTAAGAATACTGGCAATTTTTAATCCGATAACAGTTTCCTCATTATAGGCAGCCATTAAGATGGATATTTCCGGTAATTCATCCTGTTCAGTAAAACAAACATTATTTGGCTTTTTAAACGAAGAAAAAAGACGAAGCAATAATGGATACATTACATACGTATATCCAACTGCACAAAAACTAATAATTGTCAATATAAATATACCCATGGTGAACAGCAGCAAAAGTAATGCAATTAAGGTACTTAAATATCTGCCGGTGAGAAGATGAAATAACTACTTTTGAAGTATTAAAATACAACTATGAAAAAGATAATAATAGGCTCCGATCATGCAGGATTTAAGATGAAAGAACACCTGCGTGTTTTTTTAAAAGAAGCAGGATATGAAGTTACTGACAAGGGCGCTTATTCTGAAGATTCAGCCGATTATCCGGATTTCGCCCATGCTGTTGCCAGAGAGGTGGAGGAAGGGGGTAAAGTAACCGGGGTACTTTTGTGTGGCAGTGCTAATGGTGTTGCAATTACTGCAAACAAACATGCCGGTATCAGAGCTGCTTTATGTTGGAATTCAGAAGTTGCGTCACTGGCACGATTACATAATGATGCTAATATTATCTGCATTCCGGCCCGCTTTGTAAATAATGCAGAAGCGGAATCAATGGTAACTCTATTTATGACTACGGAGTTTGAAGGTGGCAGACATCAGAGGAGAGTGGAAAAGATAGATTGTTGAAAGGCATACACATGTTCCCTTTGTTGTCCTTCTGAAAGGAACTAGTGGGATAGCAGCACAACAGTTGGGGAACCTTGGGAATTGATGCAACGCAAAAAAGTTCGGTTTGATGCTACGCATTTTTTGCTGTGGTTACTCTAACACCCTGTTCCAAAAACTCGAGGCCCTTTCAGGGGGACAGTTGTTGGCAGGAGCAAGAAACTGATTAGCCTGAAGTAATCAATGCCCAATCACCAACTTCTCCGTATATTTTTTAGATGATTTTGTGAGGACACTTACCAGAAAAAGACCGCTTGTTAATCCGCCGCAATTTAAAATTATTTCAGTTGAATAACACCGGGAGAATAACACTCTTCTGCCCTGTAAATCGGTTATTTCAACGGCGGTTATAATTTCATTATTGGAAACACCTAACTGTGCGGATGCAGGATTAGGATAAATTTTAAGACCGGGATTTTTTGAATAATTTTCACTTACTCCACTTACCACCTGCGCTGCGCTGTCGCCATAATGAAGAATATTTCCCCAGTCACCGCACAGATAAACAGAGTTAGTGTCCGTCATATATAAACTGCGAAGGGCAAAGGCGAAGGGAATATGTGTATTCTGCCAGGAAATCCCCCCGTCATTGGTTTTATATAATTTACAATCCCAGTTAATGTTGCCACCACCGGCATAGCCATTCATTGCATCAAAAAAATGCATGGCATAAATGGGAGAAAAACAGAACTGTGTTGCAGCAGACCATGTTTGCCCACCATCATAGGTGCGGATAATCCTTCCAAAATCAGACGAAACCCAACCGGTATCGGCACTGATAAACTGTATTTCCATGCCGGAGCTAATAGAAGGATGATTAGTAAGCTCAATCCATGTTGTTCCGCCATTAACAGTTTTATAGATCCGGTCCTGCCAACCTGCAACAAAACCGGTATCAGCATTCAGGAAAAAAATATCATCCACATTAAAAGTAAAAGACGGAAGCGTTTGTGCTATCCAGGAGGTTCCGCCATTGGTAGTTTTGTAAATGGTGCTGTTTAGACCACCCACCCATCCTGTTGATCCATTGATAAAAAAAACGGAGTAAAGTGTTGTACTCAAGGGAATATTTACATTACTCCATGTAGTTCCACCATTGGTTGTTTTCTTCACTATTCCTAATTCGCCGGCCAGGTATCCTGTTTGATTATTTACAAAACTGACATCAAAATATTCAGCCCCACCGGCAGTACTTCCTATATCATTCCAGTTAATTCCATTCGTAGTACGTAGTATTTTGCCGCCATCACCAACACACCAACCATGGGTTTTATCAGTAAAAGTGACGCTGTTAAAATTGTAAAAATTAGATCTTCCTGTTATAGAACTCCAGGTAAAGCCGCTATCAGAAGAGGTTTGTATACTTCCAAATATACCAACCATTATTCCTCTTCCGTTGTCATCAAAATCAACTGCAGTGGGCTGATGAAAAAAGTTGTTGTCATCCTGCCAGGTAGCACCCCCATTATTGGTGCGATATATATATGGCTGAGACACCGCAAAGCCATTCACAGAGTCTATAAAATGTATGGAAGTAATATCAGGACTTGAGCTGGTATTATACTGCTGTATCCATGTAACACCGCCATCGTTTGTATTCTTTATAATCTCTCCTGAACCGGAAAACCAGCCTTTATAATAAGAAGTAAAAAAAACATCATAGATCGTATTGGTTGTTCCTGAAAAAACAGAAACCCAACTTGCGCCACCATCTGTTGTTTTACGCAAGGCTCCGTTTTCTCCTCCTATAAATCCGGTGTCGGCATCAATCATATATATTGCATTCCAGCGTACCGTGGAGGCAACTGACTGATTAATCCAGCTACTGCCACCATCATGAGTACAAAAAATATTGCCGTTATTTCCTGCCACCCACCCCGTATCATTATTAACGAAATAAACAGCATATAAATCCTCATTACATCCTGTTGAAACAGTGTCCCAGGTAACACCACCATCCATAGTTTTAAAAGTGCGAGAAACGGGGTAATTGTTTGTTTGCCCTACTGCAAATCCGGTATCCTGATTTACAAAGAATACCCCCTCGAGGTCAGCAAGTGTTTGTACATAATGATACGACCATGTTGTGCCATTATTTTGGGAACGGATAAAAGTGCCCTTCAGGCCAACAGCTACGGCATTATTATTCCCGATAAATTGTACATCACTATAATGATGGCCGGTTGGTAACGGTGATTGCCACTCCCAGGTGTTTTGAGAGAGAAGCGGGATATATATAAAAGCAAGAAAAAAGGAAAGGCATAGTAACTTCATAAAAGAACTTTTTAGTAATTGAAAAATATATATATAATTATTTATTATACTTCCAGTTAAGTGACTTTCCCTCTGAAAGATTCTCTATCGTTTTGGCAATTCTTTTCTGTTGTGTTACCTTTGTTTTGGCTTCATTAATCCACATGATATATTCTTTGCGGTGTGAAGGGCTAAAGGCTTCAAATTTCTGAAGAGCGATTTTATTTTTAGAAAGAGCTTTACTCAGGTTTTCAGGAACAGGAAGCTCTGTTGCAGCAGCCTTCTTTTTCGGAGGTAGTTTAATCCCATCATCATTCAGCTTCATTGCTTCTTTTATGTTGGCAATGATGGTTTTATTGTCGGGAAGGTCTTTTACAGAGGTAATTTTCCCATAATGACCCATTGCCTCTTCATTGCCTTTCTTTAATTTTTTAGCATCCTTCATCAAGGAAGCTTTCCAGAAGCCAATGGCGCAATGATTTTTAAAGGCTGCCATGCTGCACATCATTTCCCCTTTATAATCAAAGTGTGGGAAACTCCATTTTATTTTTTCTTGCACCTCTGGACAGGCTTTATGTACCAATGCCCGGAAGTGAATCAGTATTTCCTGTGCAAAAGGGGCTGCCTCATGAATATATCTATCAATTTGCTTATCTGGTTTTGACACGAAAATCTATTCTAATTGAATAACAAAGGTAAAAAACGATAGTGAATCCGGAACATTTTTCATTCTTTTCAATTACAGGAGTTTTTTTGAGGTGAATACTTTGACAACTAGTTATTTTAACTAGATTTGATCATCATTTTTCCAGAAGTATTAAAGTAAACCATTAAAACTTCCAACCATGTCGATTTTCATTCAAATAAAAATTACCCTCACCTTTAGCTTGTTTCTTTTGTGTCTTCAATCATCACAAGCACAGTTTCAAAAGTTTCCACTGGACACTGCCACCACCTACCGTTTTAAGCTTAAAGATGGTTCAGAGTTTATCGGGAAGTTTTTAGAGCGTGATTCAACGACCATCACCATAAGCACAAAATCGGTGAAACAAATTAACATTCAGTATTCCTCTTTTGAAAGAATAGAAGTATTGAAAGATGCCAATTTTGTGAGAGGGGAATATTGGTTTACCAATCCCAATGCTACGCGTTATTTCTTTGGCCCATCTGCTATTAATCTAAAGGCAGGCGAGGGTTATTATCAAAACACGTATTTGTTTTTAAATTCTTTTAATGTAGGGCTAAGCGATTATGTTTCTATTGGCGGTGGGCTGGAGATATTATCAACTTTTGGCGTAGGGGGGGATGGCCCTCAACCTATCTTTTATCTGACGCCCAAGGTTGGTTTCCCTGTTGCCAAAAAAGTACATGTTGGAGGCGGTGTTTTATATGCCAGCGTACCAAATGGTGATGATGAAGACAAGGCCCGAACCGGTTTGGGCATTTTATATGGAGTAAGCACCTATGGTACCGACGACAATAATGTAACAGGGGGTATCGGCTGGGGATTTATTGACGGGGAACTTTCATCTAAGCCAATTATTACTATAAGCGCAGCAGCACGAACCTCCAGGCGTTCTTCATTTGTAACAGAGAACTGGATTGTACCCGTTGGTGGAAGTGAATATTATACAGTCGTTTCTTATGGTATTCGTTTTTTTGGCGAGAAGATAAGCGTTGACCTTGCTTTTCTTAATTCTCGTGATGTATTAGAGGTTTTCCCTATCGGCATCCCTTATGTTGATTTTGTGGTGAAGTTTTAGCGCAATTTATTTTTAGATTTTATTCTTATGCTTGTTGAAATTAATTTCGGCAGGGCCCCGGCTTTATTAAGAATCAGGAGGAATATTTAAACTTAAATCCGGAAAAATAATACGAATACTATGTTGTTTACGTAAAGACGACAGTTTAATCTGCTTTGTACACCTGTTGTCTACTTTAATAATTTGCACACCGCTTCTTATAGATTTAGTTTAACGGAACAATAATTAAACAACTAAATTTACATCGTTATGAAAAATACTCTACTCATTATTGCTGTTGTTTTATCATTATGCAGCAGCCTTACAAAAGGACAAACCATTATTAATCCGGGATTTGAACTGGTTAACTCAGACGGCACTTTGCAAAACTGGGGTAATGTTTACATTTTTAGTGCATGGTTTGATTCATCCGGAGTATCACATACAGATTCTATTGTATATGATGGACAATTTTATGCACCCACCAACGACTTCTATTCCGGCAGCAAAGCATTGGAATTGCGGAATGCCTGGAATTATACCACTAACACAGGAATTGCAGGGGCTGTTGGTTTAGATGATGATACGGTTTTCACCTCATGGGGACCATCTAGTTTGCTACCTGCACCAGGCACACCATTCAATCCTTTTATGCCATCAAACTTTGGGTTCTATCATAAATTTAATCAGGTAAACGGCGACTCTGCTCAAGCACGAATTACACTTTGGGACAGCACAGGAAATCAAATTGCCGAAGGAACATTAATTATTTCTGCCCCATCAAGTGTTTATACTCTGATAACGGCACCCATAACTTACACAATGCCGGGCGATGTTGCTTATTACACTTTTTTCATCAGTAATTTTTACACTGCCGATCCCGGCTATCGTCAACCTTCTTTTGGAACACGATTACAAGTTGACAATATCGGATTTAATATGTTTTCTGCAGATGTTGCTGAAGGCAGTAACAATATCAATAGTATTAATATATATCCGAATCCTGCCGGTGATCAAATTTCCATTAACAGGAAAAGTAATAATGAAACCAATTACAGGATATATAATCTTTTCGGTGTTGTGGTACAAGAAGGCGTGATGCAGACCAGTGAAAGCACGCTGTCATTAAACAATTTTAAAGAGGGCGTTTACTATCTGGAACTGAGTAGTAAGCAAGGAAAAGAAGGCCGCAGGTTTGTGGTGAGTAAATAAAGATACTCTATATCGCCGGAATTAATTCCGGCGATATGGAGTTTTTGTTAGGCGCAGGAATAAATTCCGGCGATATGGATAAAAGGCTCCCGCTCTCACTCTCCATTACTGTCCTCCTGAAAGGAACTTGTGGGATAGCAACAATTAAGTTTGATTCGCCAGGGTGTTGATCCGAAGCAACAATAGTTCGGTATGATGCTCCGAATTACCACAAGTGGTCACTCAATCACCCTTTTTCAAAACCACATGGCCCTTTCAGGGAGACAGTGGGGTGTGTTTTGGTGCGCCGTCGTTAGAAGGTGAAGGGTCTTTGCAGTGAGTGATGTTGTTGCATCACATATTGATTCCGGATAATGTTGTTGGAAAGAGTGAACTTTCCGCTGGCACCGGAATGAATTCCGGCGATATGGAGTTTTTGTCAGGCGCAGGAAAAAAATCCGGCGTTACGGAAAAAAAATAACAGATCAATGCCTTTCCTTTGCAGATGGCATATCCTTATAAGGCCCGAATTTGTGTTGTTCTTCGGAGAAAGAATCTGCATATGGTCCGAAAGGAAAGTCATATGGCTTTTTTGAAATGTCAGCAATATAATCTTTGCTATGATCTTTTATCGGACGCTCGTTGCTGTTTATGAATGCAGCTAAATCCCAGGCTTGTTCATCGGTTAAAACAGGCGACTTGTATGTTACGGGATAAGGCATATTGCTTTTTATAAAACCGGCAAGCTTCGACACACGATACAAAGTAGCAACGCCGTTGTAACTATGATTACCCCACAAGGGTGGATAATAATACAAGTCTTCTTTAGTAGCAGTACCACCCTGTTGTTTGGTTTCGTCTTTTAAAACATCAACAACCAATTGCCCTTCTCCCTCTTTCCCATGACAACGGGCACAGTGCAGGTCATAAAGATTTTTACCTACAGAAGGATCTGCTGCACGATCGATCAATTTGGGTGCTTTTATGCCATTTGATCCCGCAAGCTTTTCTTCTTTCTTATAATCTTTGCCTAACCATTTTATATAAGCTGTGTATGCAATCATTTCTTTGCTTATGGTATCGATAGGGTTTCCGTTGAGGCTGCGCAAAAAACATTCGTTAATCTTCTCAGCAAGACTCACCACATTTCCTGAGCGGGGCAAATATTTTGGATAGGTATTAGAAGTAGATCCAAGATTGTTTCCGTAGGGTCTAGTGCCCACTTCGAGATGGCAGTTCTGACAATTTAAACCATTGGTAGTTTTAGATAAAGAACCCTTTGGCCCAAAGTATTTCGAAGTATGCATCATCAGCTCACGCCCGTAACGGATTAACTTGCCTTCATCACCCAATGGAATCGTTAAAGTATCCGGAGCCGTCCACACTTTTTCATCTGTAAACAAATCAGCAATTGAAATAGTAGCAGTATCCGAATTATTTTGTCCGGATTTATTTTCCGGGGAACAACTACTTGTTTGAAGCAGGACGATAAAACAGACCATTATTACCAGAAAGAAAGGTATAGCAATTTGTTTTAACTTGATGTTGTTTTCTTGTTGTTTTGATTTACTTACAATCTTCATGGTTGAATATTTTATTTGGCTGGTCAAATGAAGTAAAATTATTCATGCAAAGAGTGGGCATTCTCGCGGCGCAGGAATAAAATCCGGCGCTATGGATTTGGGATATTAAGTTGTTCGCCACTTATTGTCATCCTGATCCATCAAGGGACGGAGAAGGAACTTTGCGGTGATTAATGTTTTTCTTAGGCAAAATCATTCCATCAGGATGAACCTGGTAAGAGTGGACATTGCTTTTCCGTAGGAATGAATTCCGGTGCTATAGTGAAAAAAAGCTACCACTCTCCGGAATAAAATTCAGGCGATATAGCGTTTTTGGCTGGCACCGAAATGGCGGTGCTTTGGTTTTTTGTCTTGTTTGCCATCCGGAACAATCTACCTCCTTTACGGCACATCGGAACTTGCCAGGGTGGTATTAAATAATTATCAAGTCATAACAGTTTACGAACCACGATGCTATACACCCATGTAAGATAAACACACCTGAGGAAAATACAAAGCCCGTTATATAAATTAGGGCTATGAATAGGTGCAGGATACCAACATCAAAGGAGCAGAATATTAATATATTTGTAGTAATATCAATAACTTACTAAAATGGCGTGCAGATAATTGAATGTTATGCGCAACCCTTAGCGCTCTGAATGAGGGTAACGGCTAATCCTAAAATGATACGCTCCGAAATTCGGCAATGCCGCTTTGGCTTTCGCTTCTGTAAAAAAAAGTGAGGCAATCCAACAACGCAAAACCTACGCAAGGTTGCCTCACTTTTTATTATACCCTACCGAACATACAGCTTCGTAGCAACTGCACTGCTTAGAAGAAAACTTTTTACTTTTCAAAATCCAACATCCAATTCAATCGTTATATTTTAATATAATTTGAATTATTAGCAGATTTTTCATTTGTGTAAGGATGGCAAGAGAAGTCCTGGTATCCTTATTTTGAACCACCAAATATTTTTGCTTAAAAAAATATTTGGTGGTTCAAAAAACCAAACTCAATTCCAAATCGTAACTATCTTAAATAAATAAAAGTCAAACAACTTATAATCGAAATCAAATATGAAAAAAACTACTAAATCAGTTTTAGTGCTTATTGGATTAGCAATCAGCATTAATGCAAGTGCAGCGCACTTGAGAGACCAGATACTTTTATCTGCAAGAATGAACGGATCACAGGAAGTACCTGCCGTAACAACGAATGCTGTTGGCGTAACAGCATTTTCTCTTAATGCAACACATGATACCTTATGTGTAAAAATGACCGTAACGGGTTTAAGCGGAGCAATAACAGGAGCGCACATTCACATGGGTGCAACAGGAGTAAGCGGACCTGTTTTATTTGACCTTACTTCTTTTATAAGTGGAACGAGCGCAACCTTTAACATTACAGGAAATGATTTAACGCCGGCATTGCTTTCAGAATATTTGAGAGGTAACATGTACCTCAATGTACATACTTCGGCAAATCCAAACGGGGAAATTCGTGGACAAATAATTCCTGAAACTGACATGCAGTTTATTGCAGATTTAAACGGAGCGCAGGAAACTCCCGCTGTTGTCACCAACGCATTTGGAATTGGAACATTTGCACTTTCAAAACATCAAGGCAAACTTTTAATACGCATTGTAGTTGATGGGTTAAGCGGAACAATTATGGGTGCTCATTTACATATGGGTGCAATTGGTGTAAGCGGTCCCGTTGTTGTTGATTTAACTCCTAACATTGCTGGCAATACTGTTATTGCAAGCATTGACCCAACAACAATTTTAGCTGATTTACTTTCAGGAAATATTTATATTAACCTGCATACCACAGCAAATCCAAACGGAGAAATTCGCGGGCAACTTTTAAAAGATAATAAAATTGCATTTGACGCATTGCTAAATGGTGCGCAGGAAGTTCCAGCTGTTACAACTACTGCAATAGGTTTGGCAAACCTGAAATTGAACACAACTCTTGACACACTTACTTACGACATTGTGTTGAATGGTTTAGCCGGACAAGCCACCGGCGCACACATCCACATGGGAGCAGTGGGAGTGTCAGGAGGAGTAATTTATGATATGAGTTCAGACATAAACGGCAACCGCATTACTGGAATTGCAACAGGCGCAGCAATTACAAATTCTTTTTTGAGTGATTTACTCAAAGGAAATTTTTATGTGAACGTTCACAACAATGCAAATCCTAACGGTGAAATTCGCGGACAAATTTATCGTTTATTGCGCGAAGGTTATTCTGCAATCATTGATGGTTCGCAGGAAATACCAGCAGTGACAACATCAGCAATGGGAACAGCAGTAGTTTCTGTTGACCGCAATCAAACCGATTTACATTTTATGATTGTTGCTGATGGATTAAATGCAAACGGTGTGCATTTTCACAATGATGCAGAAGGACAATCGGGTCCTGTTATTTATGATGTTACTCCTTCATTTGTAAACAACGGAGCCTTCGGATATTGGAAGAGCACGGATGCAACACCTTTCACAATTGCAAATTCATTGATGTTTCGTAACGACAGTGCTTATGTGAATCTTCACACTGTTGCAAATCCAAATGGCGAAATTCGCGGACAAGTGGAAAGAGGTTATTACTGCTATTCTTCACCGACAGGAATAAACGAAAATAATTTAGCGGCTGATGTTAGCATGTTTCCAAACCCTGTAACAAATAATTTGCACATTAGAATTAATTCTGCTCAAACAAAAAATGCAACAGCAACAATCTACAATATCATTGGCAGCGAAATAATTTCTGTTACTGTAAATACTATTAGTGTTGATAACAGCATAAACGTTTCCTCTCTTGTAAACGGAATGTACTTTATCGTAATTAAATCATCCTATGGAAGTTACGCGCAACACTTTATTAAAGAATAATACTATGAATGAACAAAAAAGGGCAGGGAAATTTCCTGCCTTTTTTATTTCAATTCTAATGAAAAAAATTATTCCATTCTTATTTCTTATTATCAGTAGTTGCACCCATGACGCGCGAGACAATCCGCAGCCAATCATAACAGCACCCGACACAACAATTATACTTGATACCATTGTGAGTTATAATTTCGATATTAAACCAATAATGGTAACTTACTGCCTTGGCATTGGAAATCAAAGTTGTCATGTTGCAAATACCAACCAGGGTGCTAACGGTGATTTCACCATTTATCAAGTATTAAAAAATAAAGCTGATAGCGGAAAAATTGCTTTACGGGTTTTTACTTCCAATGGCGGAATGCCGCCTTCATATTCCAACAGTCCCACATCGTTAACACCTGTTGATTTACAAAAATTAAAAGATTGGGTGATGGATGGCGCACCTAATAATTAAAATAATCAGAATGAAACTTTAACTCTTTTTATTTTTTTGTATTCTATTCGTTTCATGAAGAAGAGACCCAGGCCAAAAGTAATTGCATAAATGGGGAGTAAAGTATACATAACATCAGTAGTTTAGGAGCATTACGTACTTGGCACTATCAGTAAAGAAGAAGCAATAAAATGTTACAAACAGGCATTGAAAATACGACCGGAAAACCCAAGAGCTAAAGAATCCTTAAACAAGTTGACAAAATGACAAACTACAACCAAATTATTTACAGACAACTTTAACGCTTTGGACGAACAATGAATCCGATGTTGCACAGCTTGCCCCGATTTTCTCGGGGGAAACGGCTTCCAATGTTTAGTTATGGGGATTTCTATCAATGGCGTAGCTTTTCAAAAAATACTAACGAAAAAACAGGGATGCTTTAACGATAAAATTTAGCACTTTTTTGCATCTCAATAAATATTTGTAAGGATTGATGGAGTTTCATTTCTTGAGATGGTGAATTATTTTACGGCAAAATCATAGGCATGCCAGGCTGCGTTATGCAGTTTTAAATTTATTTATTGGTATTTAACTTTGTGTAACATCGCGGCCCCGGCCTTCTTAACAATAATTCAATGGTTACCATGGTTTCTATTTTGCAACAGGCACCTATTTTGGTATTATAAACTACTGCCTGTTTTTTGAACTTGCAGAAGCAGTAAAGGCAAACAATTAAAAACTACATCAACAAAATAAGCACTATCAACCACGTAAGCACGGAGTTATCGGGATGAACATTCTTTTAGAACCATCAAACGACTCCAGTTAATTATCGGGAAGTGGCATGATAACATCCTTCTCCTACCCCATCATGGTGCGCTAAACTTTGAAACAAATTCGGTATGTTTGTTTTTCACAGCTTGCCCACGTAGCGGGAAACTGACGTTATCGGATATGCTTGCGCTTTGAACAAATAGTTATGCTAACTTGAAACCGATTGCAAGAAACAAACAGTATGAAAAAACTACTAACCCTTTTTTTAATTCATTTCACATTTATTTCAATTGCACAGCAGCAATACACCTTCACCAATTACACCCAGGAGCAGGGGCTGCCATCAGGAACGATTCGCGGTATCTATAAAGACACTACCGGATACATCTGGCTTACCAGTGAGGAAGGAGTTGCGCGGTTTGATGGATATAACTTTAAGGTATTTCGTCACAATCCTGATGATAGCACCAGCCTGCCTAATAATATTTCATTTTATGGAGCATTTCCACGATTCGGCGATATTTATTTTGAAACTCAGCCGCGGCATTGCAAATTCAATCCGGCAACTCAATCATTTAGTTTTAACCTACCCTTCGGTGATACTTTAAAAACGTTTCGTATTAATGAAGTAAAAGATAACAAAGACTATTATTGGGCAATCTGCAAATCTGCTATTTTCAAAATTACCAAAAAGAAAACTGAACGATTCGCACTTCCATTTTCAGTTGTACCCTATGATTGGAAAATAATTGCTTCGCATAATAACGGCGTTTTACTTTCATCTATCGAGTTAGGTAAACCTAATGTGCATTATGTGGATGAAAAAACAAAAGTAATTTCAAAAATTAAGATTGTGAATCGTGAAGGGTTAGAAGATACTTCTACTTTTTCAGATGTGTTTTTAGCCGGGAACAATTTTTACCTTTTTAACAATAAAAGTGTATTTCGTTTTAATTCCCCCAAAAGAATTTTTGAATGGTATTTTGATTTGAATCACACTAAGAATTTTGAATATGCTTTTCCGCCTTATCTTCCTTTTAATGACACGTTGGTTGTAATTAGCTCTAAAGAAGGTTTTCTAAACATAGTTAACCTTAAAACAGGGCAAGAAAAACTGGTTTACGTTAACAAAAAAATTCCTGAATTGGAATTGAGTGACAGGATGATATTGTCAATGACGTCAGATAATAAAAGCGGAATATGGATTGGAACTTCGCAAATGGGCATCATAAACTACAACCTAT
>JANOBN010000634.1:0-2126 GCA_031411675.1 Bacteroidota bacterium
TTATTGATTTTCAATTAGTTGCACTTATTTTTTTGTCTTTTAATCATCGATTTGCACAACATTTGCGCAACAACACATTGAATTAAATAATTGATAATCAATATGTTAACCTGCCGAATCAAAGCCCTAAACAAAATTAAATCTTAGCAGGACCTCATAAAAATTAACTAATGTAAGGAAATTATAGTTTCTGATTCCATATATTAGCAATTGAAAGATATTATAGCGTTAGCTATTATCGTGGTCTTGAAATCTGACAGTTTTATTACGCCACAAGATAATTGTTCTACGCTCATGCCATGGCGTGGGTGTGCTTTATCTTGGCGTAGGGTTTTGTCAGAACCTCAAGACGGATATAGTTACGAGCCCACGCTTGTCATTTATAATAATTACGTCTTTGGGTTGGGATGTACAAGAATCTGACCTATGAATACTACACTGAAGAATTCACTATTATGGATAAGTATAATACCTATATCAATAATCTGCAGCATATTCATTCCGGAAATATATAAAAGATTTATTCTATTCTTCATCTCGGAGGAAGACACAATAGTTTCAACTATTTTAATTAAATGGACCTTATTTTTTCTACAAGGAGCCCTAGCGATAATGCCGGCATTCTTTTTAGCGCCAAAGCATAAGATTAAAGCAGCCGGAATTTTGTGTGTCGTATTTGTTTTGATCAGTATCTATGGAGAATATTATTTGCGGCAACATAATAGTGGTATTGGATATCTTCAGGTTTTCGCAAGGATACTTGGATCGGTCATGGCATATTTTGTTATGAAAAATAATTTTGAGGAGCAAAAAGCCAAATTGCCGTTTAAACTTAGCCAGGAAGAAAGAGAAAATCTAATAAACGAGATTAAAGACAAGGCAAAAAACAATCCGGCATATAAAGTTCATGTGGAAAAGAGCTTATTACAGTTTAAAGAAAACCAAGATAAAAAATAAAAAGCCACTTGAGCAAGCGGCTTTTTATTTTTAATTTATTTTATGTGTGATTGTTCAACGTAAGCATTGCCGTTATGGTTTTCAATGAGTTTCACGGCTGTTGTGTGGGAAAAAGTATGCATAAAAGCGTGATGTGTAGTTAACACAGCATCTTGTAAAGCTGAATCATCCTCCAAATTAGTAATATTTAAACCAACCGCTATACAATCATCTTTGGATATGTGCCTTGCATGAGATTTTTGTTCTGTGTGATCAGTAAACGTTTTTATAATATTTGAAACAGTATCTGGGTTTTGAGCACACATGTTTTCTGTTAGCCATTTAGTAACCATAGATTCAGACCAATCATTGGCCTGTTGGCAAGCACCCAATAATGTTGGGTGATACTTTCCAATAATTACTTGCCAAATAGGGGCAGCTGAAGGATTTAGCTTAACTTCTTCTTTTGCTCTTTCAAATTCTTGCAAAATAGCTTGACAAGCAAGACCACCCATCTGAGGATCAATAGGCCCTAAATTTGAATGCTTTCCTAAAATTATTTCGTATGACGATAGAGCAATCATGGTTCCAGCCGACATAGAAATCTGTGGAACAATAACACGAATATTTTTACCAAACATTGAATACAAATAATCAACGATTGATTCCGTTGCAGCTAAGTCGCCGCCTGGAGTATGGAGAATTAAGTCAAGTCCTTTGGTTTTGTCAAGCTTGTGTATTGCAAGCATAAAACCTGATTTGTCCTTATCATTTACAGCAGTGTCTGCCGATGTAGGTTTTTGAAGCCATCCCGAGTAATAGGCAATTACATTTCTTCCTGTAATATCGGAAACTGACTTTAAATACTTTCTTCTGATAGTATCTAGAGCATTTGCATGAGGATTAATTCCTTGTTCAACCCTTATTTCTTCAATAACCTCATTCCAATTCGGCATTATAAATTACAAATAAATGAAGTTGAACTTGAAATTGATACCGGCGTATAATTATTATCGTATAACGAGAACTTTTTAAAACTATCTCCTTCTTCTTTCCATTCGGTAACGATAACAACAGTATTTTTATCTGTGGCTTCTTGCGGAACTAACTCGTAGTATTCCTGAAAACTCTCTTCTGTAGTAGTGAGAATGTTTTTTTCGATAGTTTTCATAAAAAAGATTTTTAAATTG